>CBHTTJ010000062.1:0-27224 GCA_966095605.1 uncultured bacterium
CTACAACTTCTCCGGAGTCTGCAACAACGCATTGATACCCGCGAGCAATCGACCGGCTGCACCGCCGTCGAGCACGCGATGATCGAAGCTCAAGGTCAGGTTCGCTTCCATGATTGGAACGAATTGGCCTTTCTTTTCATCCCAACTCGGGACTTTTCGTCCAGCGCCCATGCCAAGCACCAGGGTTTGTTCAGGAAGTGGAATCGGCGTCGCCCAGGTCAGCCCGAACGTTCCGAAATTTGTCACGGTCGCAATGGAACCGCCAGTTGCGTCCGTCGGCAACTTCCGTTGACGCGCCAGTTCCACCAACTCGTTGTAGCGACCAACCAGTTCTTTGAGATTCTTTTTATCAACGCCGCGCAGCACAGGAACCAAAACACCGTCCTCCGCTTCCACAGCAAAACCCACATCAATCGCCGCTGGATGAACAATCTTGTTTCCGATCAAACGACCCGCCGTAGCACTATTTTCGGCCAGGGCAACAGCCAATGCCCGCAAAGCGTAAAGCGCTGGACCGGGTTTCGGATCGGACGACTTGCGATGCGCCAGCAAAGCATCAATGCAAACAGGTAACGCCACCGTCGCGAGCGGACGCGTCCAACTGCGTCGCATCGCATCAGCCACCGCAATGCGCATACTGGACGCGGCGGTCAGCTTGTTCTTTTCCAGGTTCGTGACAAACTTTTCGAAATCTTCAACCGTTACACGTCCACCTGCGCCACTGCCAGCAAGACCAGCAAGGTCCGCCGCATTTAAGCCGAGTTCGTGCATCCGCGCCTTCATGCGGGGAGAAATGTAACTGGCGCCCTGAATGTTCGCTGGAACGGGCAATCCACGAACTGTCGGTTCAACCACCTGACGCTTGAATTCCAATGCCGGCTTCTCACCGTTTGTTCCAGCCTTACTTTCTTCTGCCACGGTTTCCGTACCACCGCCACCAACTCCCACGCCAACGCGTTCTGCTTCTTCTTTGCTGATTTCCAATTGCCCGAGGACAGCGCCAACCGGGTAGCTTTCGTTCAACTTGGCAACCAAATTATCGACCCGCCCTGAGGCCGGCGACGACACGTTCATCGTGGCTTTGTTGGTTTCAACTTCGATAATGTCCTGGTCGGCGGAAACTTTGTCCCCCACTTTCACCAAAAAATTGATGATGGTCGCTTCGGCAATCGACTCCCCGAGCTGCGGCATGATGATCGGAATGTGAGGCATAGAATTATAAGCGAAGGAGATTACGAGCAGCGGCGGCAATGCTGCGTGCGGTCGGACGATGCACGCTCCATAAATTCGGGTGATAAGGAATCGGTGTGTCTTTGGCGTTCAACCGCTGCGGCGGCGCGTCGAGCAACCCAAATCCTTCACTCGCGACACGAGCAATCACTTCTGCGGTCACGCCCCCCCATGGCCATGCTTCACCAACACAGAGCAAGCGTCCGGTGCGCGCGACCGAAGCCATCACGGTGTCCGTGTCGAGCGGCTTGATCGAACGCAAATCAACCACTTCAATCTCGGTCCCTTCACTCGCCAACTCATCCGCCACGAGCAAGGCCTCATGCACCATGGCACTGTAGGCAACAATGGTCATATCTCGGCCAGGCCGGGCAATGCGAGCTTTGCCAACGGGCATTGCTTCAGTCGGAAGTTTATCCGCCTTGAGATGGTAATAGAGAAACTTGTGTTCGCAGAAAATTACCGGGTCATCGATGGCCACGGCTTCCAATAACATGCTGTAAGCATCTTCCACTGTCGCCGGGGTCATCACGATCAACCCGGGATAATGCGCGTAGATCGCCTCCATGCTTTGGCTATGGAACGGACCGCTGCCCGGCGTCCCGCCCGCAGGTAGACGAATGGTAATCGGACACGGCTGGTTCATCCGCCAGAAGGTGCTCGCGGCATGATTAACGATCTGGTTAAAGCCGACCGTCGAAAAATCCGCAAATTGCATTTCAATGATTGGCCGCATTCCTTCCAACGCAGCACCAATCGCCGAACCGACAATCGCATCTTCGCTGATCGGAGCGTCAATCACGCGCCCGGGAAATTCCTTCGCTAGATTTTTCGTTGCTTTGAAAGCACCGCCAAAGTTCCCCACGTCTTGTCCGTAAATGTAAACCCGCGGATCATCCGCCAACGCTTTGGCCTGGGCCTCGCGAATTGCTTCAAGGTAAGTGATACTCATGAAATCTCAGGAAAAACTTCGATGAGATGCTTGGAAGAAATTGCCTGCCAATGTTCGCGGTAACCATCCGGAGCAGGTTCACGCTGCACCATTGCCACAGCTTCTTCAATAGAACGGGTCGCATCATTACGCCATTCCTGGATTTCCGCGGCCGTAGCCCACTTTTGCGCCAAAATGTTTTCCTCCGCCAACTTCAAACAATCACAGCCAATGGCAGATTTTTTTAAGCTCGGATCGATATAACTCGCATCATCATGTTCGCCGTGACCGCAGAGACGGAGCAGATCGGCAACGACCAGTTGCGGCCCTTTACCGTCGCGGGCATTTGCAACAGCCTGGTTTAAAACCTTCAAGCAGTTCTCGAGGTCGGTGCCGTCGGCATTGTGACCCTGGATACCATATCCAATCGCGCGGTCGACGAGGTCTTTGCAAGCAAACTGGCGGGAATTCGGCGTCGAATAGGCGTAACGATTGTTCACCACCACCAGGACCGTTGGCAGTTTTTCAATTGCCGCCTGGTTCAGCGCCTCATGAAAAGCGCCGGTCGAAGTCGCACCATCGCCAATGGATGTGCCACCCACCACGCCTTCAATTTTCTTGAATCGTTTGGCCATCAACACGCCGTTGACGACTGAAATCATCGCGCCCAAATGGCTGATCATGGGCAAAAGGCCTTCACGGGGGCGTCCGCGATGGACGTTGCCGTCGCGACCGCGCATTGGACCAAGGGCGGATCCCATATAAGTGCGAATTCCGTCCAACAGAGGTTCACCAAAAGCCAGACGACCGGCGCCATCTCGGATCAACGGAGCGTAAACGTCCCCTTTCCGGAGGGTAATACCAAGAGCGACACTGATGGCTTCCTGGCCGCGTCCGATGTAAACCCCGCCAAAAATCTTTCCGGCTCGGTAAAGGCTGGCCATTTTTTCGTCAATCAGCCGCGAGAGCAGCATGAAACGAAACGCCTCCAAATACTCTTCAATATTGGAAGACATCTTTTGCGGCATTTCAGTAACGGCGATCCGTGCCATGACAGCGGAGTGTGCGTGTTTCTAAAAGAACGTGCAAACGTTTCTTCAAAATTCAGTCACAGTTCCTTGTCTCAAGTGTAACAAAAAACTGCCGATGAAAGTTAATGTCCACCTTTGATAACCACTTCACCACGTTCGATTTTCGCAGTGCAGGCCAAACGAAACTTTTGGGGGTCTTTGTTCCAGGCATCCAGGACGTCCAATTCTTCGGGCGTAGGTTCATCCAGATTTTCCATGCCGCTGACGACTTCTACCGAGCAGGTTCCACAGGAGCAGTTGAAACAACCCGCTTCCATTTCGATCCCGGCTTTTTCGCCAGCTTCGAGAAGCGTTTCTCCCGCCGGAACTTCGGCAGATACATTGGACGGCATGACGATCACTTTCGGCATGGGAAAAACGTACGATGGTTTCCAGAAACAATCAATAGTTGCGAACAGTCATCCTCGCCATCCCATCCAGAGTAAAAATCCGCTCTCATACGCAAAATACACAGAAATCCGCGTATGCCAGTTTCGCGGAAAAAAGAACAGAAATTGCATTATTAACCACGAAACACGCGAAAACCTGACGCGATTTGTTCCTTTTCACGTATTTTGCTTATTCCGTGGTTTCTTATCCACCTTTTATTCCGCTCCCGGGAGCCGGTCACGTTTCTGGCCTTCGAGCGACGAAAATGAAAATTTTTCTATAAAAAAAGTTTTTTTCGTCGCTCACCCCTCCGTTTTTAGGAATTTTCGACCCGTTTGACCGGTCAAACGACCTTTCGAGTAACGAAAATTAAAATAAAAATAGATTTCACGGAATTTCCACTCCGGAAAATCGCCGGTTTTTTTTATCCAACGACTTTCCAGTCTGGAAAACGGCTGGTTTTTTTTATCCAGCAGTTTTTCACTCTGAAAAGTCGCTGGTTTTTTTTGCCCACGGCTTTTTCAGCCTGGAAAAGTGTCGGATATTTTTATCCGCCGGTTTTTCACTCTGGAAACCTGCCGGATTTTTTTGCCCGAGCGATTTTCACTCTGAAAAACCCTTGGATTTTTTTATCCAGCCATTTTTTACTCTAAAAACCCGTCGGTTTTTTTTATCCACGGATTTTTCACTCTGGAAAATGCCTGCTTTTTATTATCCAGCGGGGTTTTTCGGCCAAAAAACAGGCGGAGAGACTGAGGATTACCAAATCGTCGGTAAGGCGCGTCACTCCGTGCGCCCCGGGGTAAGGATAGACCCGAATTGCGGCGAATGGTCAGAAGGGACGCCATTGTGCGCTCGCTTTCATCAAAATTATTTGGACCCGTTTTGTTCGCTCGGACGACGGCGCGCACGGAGTGACGCGCCCCACCCTTTTTGAAGAATTCGTGTCCACTCCTGAAATTAGCGTCTCACATCTTCTGAATAGTTCCGACCAACGACCGGGTTCCATCGACAGCCATGAACTTGACGGCTCTTTCTATCGTCGCCATGTTCGCAGAATAAGCTGCGACTCGAAAACTACGATGAAAGGCCTTTTCACAAAACCATTTCTGTTCGTCCTCGTTTTTTTTGCGATTGCGGCAGTGCACGCCGCCGAAGTCACTGTTTTTGCGGCCACGAGCTTGTCTGATTCGCTGAAGGAACTGGGCGCGAAATACGAAAAGAACTCCGAGGACAAGATTCTCTTCAACTTCGGGGCCTCAAGTCTGCTCGCCCGTCAAATTGAGGAAGGAGCACCCGCGGACATCTTCTTTTCTGCAGACGAAGCGAAAATGAATAACCTTGAAAAGAAAAACCTCATCCTGAAGGAAACACGCCAAAGCCTCCTCGGAAATTCTCTCGTAATTATTGTGAACCAGGAAAAGGGTGCCTCCATCCACAGCAGCCAGGACCTCGCCTCGGACAAAATTAAAAACCTTACGTTGGCCGAACCCTCCTCTGTCCCCGCCGGTATTTACGCCAAAGAATATCTTGAGAAACAAAACCTCTGGTCATCGGTTCGGTCAAAAGTTGTTCCTACAGAAAATGTGCGCGCTGCCATGGCCGCCGTGGAATCAGGCAACGCCGAAGCGGCGATCGTCTACAAAACCGATGCCGCCATTTCCAAAAAGGTGAAGATCGTTTTCGAAGTTCCCTCCTCCGAAACGCCCGGGATCAGCTATCCGATCGCCGTAACAAAGGAATCAACGAACGTCGAGCAGGCGAAACAATTTCTTCAATATTTGAAGTCCGATGATTCCTTGGCGGTCTTTAAAAAATTTGGTTTCATCGTTCGCAAGTAACACCTTGTGAATGAGTGTCGAAGAATGGCAAATCGTTTGGTTCACCGGCTGGATTTCAGCTTTAAGCACCCTCGCCATTCTTCCCTTTGGTATCGCCACTGCGTGGCTATTGGCTCGACGCGATTGGCCTGGTAAATCGCTCGTCGAGACATTGGTGACCCTTCCCCTCGTGATACCGCCTGTGGCCACGGGGCTCATCCTGTTGAAGCTGTTCGGACGCCGCGGTCCGATTGGCGAATTTCTTCACGATCATCTTGGGTTCGATGTGATTTTTACCTGGCGCGGCGTGTTGGTCGCCCTCGCGATCATGTCATTTCCGATGTTGGTGCGGTCGGCGCGAATTGCTTTCTCCGAAGTGGATCCTCGACTCGAGCAAATGGCGCGGACGTTGGGCGCAAGCAACCTGCGGGTGTTCTTTACAATTACGTTGCCATTAGCTTCCCGAGGAATTATTGGCGGTATGCTTCTCGCCTTCGCCCGGGCGCTCGGAGAATTTGGCGCCACGATTATGGTGGCGGGAAACATTCCCGGAAAAACTTCCACCTTATCACTCGCCATTTTTCAATCGGTGCAATTGGGCAACGATACACACGCCTTCAAATTTCTCAGCATAGCTGTTGTGCTCGCTTTTATCGCTGTCGGGACGAGCGAATGGCTCATGCGACGGAGGAAACATTGAAATGAATCTGGTCCTCAAAAATATCTTGCTGCGACTGAAGTCGTTTCATCTCGAAGTCGACCTTGAGATTCACGGGCGCATTACAGCTCTTTTTGGACCTTCCGGTTCCGGCAAAACTTCACTGCTCAACCTGATCGCAGGTTTGCGCCGCCCACAATCGGCCATTATTCAACTCGGTGGTAAAGTATTAACCGACACGACACAACGGATTTTTGTTCCCCCGCATCAACGCGGGATCGGTTATGTTCCACAAGACCTCGCGTTGTTCCCCCACATGTCCGTGCGGCAAAATCTCCTCTACGGACATAAAGAAGGTATTGAGTCGAAAAAAAGCTGCAGCCTGGAGCGCGTGCTCGAAGTTTTGGAAATTGAATCGCTGGTCACCCGTGGAATCAAAGATCTCTCCAGAGGCGAAAAACAAAGGATTGCGCTTGCTCGGGCGTTACTCTCGTCCCCTCGTTTGTTGCTCCTCGACGAACCATTGGCAAATCTCGATCTGAAACTCAAAACGCGGATTCTTCCTTACCTGTCGCGTATCCGAGATGAATTCCAGATTCCGATGCTGTATGTGACGCACGATCGTTTTGAGACGCTTTCCCTCGCGGACGAAATGATGGTGTTAGTTGAAGGAAAGGTGGCGCAAACGGGTCCGGTTCAAAAAGTATTTGGTCGCCCGGTGAACCTCGCCGTGGCCGGGCTCTTCACGGTTGAAACAATCCAGCCAGGACGCATCGTAAAAATCGCGGATGGCCTCCTCACTGTTGCAGTAGGAGCCATTCAGCTGACCGCCGTCGCGCAGGAACCAGCAATCACAAACGGAGACGTTCACGTTTGTATTCGTGCCGAGGATGTCACTCTGTTACGTGGGGGAGATAGTTTGCGCAGTGCCCGCAACCAGCTTCCAGCAACTATTGTATCAATGAATGTAGAAGGTCCGCTCGTGCGAGTGGATCTAAATTGCGGTTTTCCACTCGTGGCATTTCTAACAAAACAGGCTTGCGAAGAGTTGACGCTGAAAGCCGGCGACCAGGTGGTTGCTTTAATCAAAGCACCGAATATCCATTTGATCCCGCGATAATCCCAGAGACGTTTTAGCCGCCCCTCTGGAAGCGTGCGAAACGCAATGCGAGCGTCGGCATCACGAGCAGATTCAAACCCGTTGAAGTAATCAGACCGCCAAGAATCACAATCGCCATAGGGCCTTCAATCTCGCGGCCTGCTTCACCCGCTCCTATTGCCAAAGGCAGCAACCCAAGAGCGGTGACCAGCGCCGTCATTAATATTGGAATCAATCGCTCCGACGCTCCGCGCAGGGCCGTCTCGATGCCCCACACGGCCCCTTCGGTCGTCACCAAATGTTCGTAATGCGAGATCATCATGATCGAATTACGAATGGAGATACCGAACAACGTCACGAAACCAACCAATGACCCAATGTTCAACCCACCTTCGCCGGGATCGCCAAAATAACTCGTCAGCGAGACCGCAATGACTCCCCCGATGAGGGCGAAAGGCAGATTGCACAGCACCAGCGACAAATTGCGCCAGTTGCCAAAGACAATGGAAAGTAGCATCAGGATGCCCACGGCGGCCATCGCTGAATGCAACGCCAATTGTCGTTGCGCCACTTTCTCCGCTTCGGCTGCGCCACTGAATTCGATGTAGCTGCCGGTTGGCAGATTGACTTTGCTCATTGCTGCTTTGGCTTTCTCAACGAAACTCGCTACGTCCACGCCTTGTGGATTGCAGGTAATGGTTTGTCGGCGACGCGCTCCTTCATGAAGAATCGAGTGACGACCAGAGGTTAGAAAAACGTCGGCAACATCGCGCAAGTTCACCCTCACACCCTCTCCATTACGCAGCATCAGTTCCCCAACGCGTTCCGGATCATTGCGATCAACATCATTCAAGAGGACCACAACATCCGAAAAACGATTTTCCGAAAATGTTTGTGCCACCGTTGTTCCCTGATAAGCAGTTTGCACTGCTTCCAGAATCTCTGCCGGACGTAAGCCCCAACGTTGTAACCCGTCCGGACGCAAACGAATTGCCAGGCGAGGCAGTCCCGGCGGCGATTTTACCTGCACATCCTCAGCCCCATGAATGCTTTCCAACACGGCCTGGATTTCCCGTGCTTTGGCGTCGAGGACATCTAAATTATCACCGAAAACGTTAACCACCACGGGCGCAGTTTCGCCGGTGATCGTTTCTCCAATTCGATCACCAAGAAAGGTGAGCACTTCAAACTGAATGCCGGGCATCTTTTCAAGCGTTTCACGAATCTGTTTTCCAACCTTCTCCTGTTCTTCAGCGTCCGCGCTGGCCAGTTCCACATGAAACTCGCTTCGCTGTGGCCCCCATGGGTCTTCGCCCAGTTCAGCGCGACCAACCTGTTGCTCCACCGTGGCAATGCCTTTGTTTTGTAACAGCTCCCCGGAAATCCGTTTCCCAATCCGCAGCATTTCGGTGAGCGAGGTTCCGGGCGCCGTAGAGACTTGCAAAACAAAGTGGCCCTCGCGGAATTCGGGCAAAAATTCGCCACCAATCCGAGGCAACCAAAAGAGTGCTCCCACACAGATCAGCAGTACAAAACCAATTGTTAGCTTCGGAAATTGGACCAGCCTTCGAAGAATCTTAAGGTAGGTATTTTTTAGAAACCGCTGCAACCACGTTTCCTTTTCGTCACGAACCCCTCGGGCAAACATAAGGAAAGCTAAAGCCGGCGTCAGGGTCAGCGCGACGAGCAACGACGCAAGAATTGCCAGGATGTAACTGAACGCCAGCGGTGCAAAGAATTTACCCTGCAATCCCGTCAACGTCAGGACTGGCACAAACACCAACGCGACAACAAAAGTGGCGCAGACCACAGCGGTCCGCACTTCCAACGACGCTTCGAGGACCACCGAAAAGATCGGGCGTGGTTGCGCAAGGGTCTTATTCTCTCTCAACCGGCGGAAGATGTTTTCCACGTCAATAATCGCATCATCAACCACTTCTCCAATGGCGATCGCCAGTCCGCCCAACGTAATGGTGTTAAGCGTTACCCCGAATTTCTCGAGCAGGATAATCGCCGTCAGCAGCGAAATCGGAATTGCGGTCAGGGAAATAAAAGCCGTGCGGAAGTGACCGAGGAACAAAAATAGAACGACCGCGACCAAAGCACCGCCGAGATATAATGACCCTTTGATGTTGTGCAGTGAGGTCTCAATGAACGTCGCTGGCCGGTGTAATCGTGGAAACAGTTCGATCCCGAGTTGGTTCATGGCGGGTTTAATTTCAGCCAGCGCTTTCTCGAGCCCTTCCGTGACCTCCATAGTGTTGGCGCCATATTGGCTCGACATTGTCAGCAATACGCCCGGACGGCCTTGAATCAACGTATCCCCAAACTTCGGCGCCGCCTTCGCGGCGACATTGGCGACATCCTTCAATCGGACATTCTGGCCACCGCGATGGACGACGACTGTCTCGCTCAACGCCTCCGCCGAAAGGGATTGCCCTTGCGTCTGTAAAACAATTCGCTGGTTCTGCGTTTCGATAAATCCAGCCCCCATCACCGCAGTCGAAACCCGGGCCGCAGCCATGACGTCCGATATGGATAAATCAAATCGACGCAGTTGTTCCGGCAAGATTTGTATCTGCATCTGCCGCAGATCGCCGCCAAACGAACTGCATTTCGCCACACCAGCCACGGCCAGCAGCCGAGGCTTCAACGTCCAGTCCGCGAAATCTCGCAGCTCCATTGGGGAAAGCTTGTCCGAAACCAAACCGATCTTCAGCAGATCCATGGTGGACGAAGTCAGTGGTGTCATTCGCGGGGCCTGGACGCCAGCCGGCAATTTTCCGCTCAGCTCCGCAATCTTCTCCGCGAGGGTTTGTCGGGCGAGAAAAACATCGGTGCCTTCTTTAAAAACGGCCGTCACGATGGAAAGTCCCTGGATGGATTCGGACCGCAATGACTCCATGTCACCCAACCCATTCACCGCACTCTCAACGGGCAGTGTCACCAACATTTCCACCTGCTCCGGAGCGAGGCCCGGCGCTTCTGTCTGGATCACGACCTGGGGCGGAACAAAATTCGGGAAGACATCGAGTTTAGCGTTCTTTGCGACATAACTTCCGTAGACCACCAACACACACGCCAACGTGATAATAATGCCGCGAAATCGCAATGAAAATTGGATGAGAGCTTTCAGCATCACTCAGGATTGATTTGCGATTTCAATTCTTCCGACAGCAATTGTTGCGCTCCCACGGTAACAACTCGCAATCCTGGCTCAATTCCGTTAGTCACAAAATATCCATTGCGGGTGCTGATCCCATTTTCCAACCGTTCACGTTCGAACGTATTTCCTTCTCCCTGGCGAAAGAACCATTTCTCTCCGTCATGAAAAATTACCGCGCCCCTCGCAATCAAAAATCCTTTTAAAGGCGCATTTGCGGTTGGAATGCTGGCCTCGACAACACCGTTTACAGGCAATCGATCAGCACCAGCGTGGCTCAGGTAAATAAGGCCCTGGCCTTGAGTGACGGGATCAATTGCCGAGGCGTGTCCAAGAAATTCAGCATCAACTGAGTCCTTTCGATTGTTAACAGAAAGCTGAATGTGGGAAATCGTCAGTGACAATTCACCGGATGGGAAATCAACACGAACCAACGACGCTTTTCCCGCTACAAGGCTCTCAACGATATCCTTGAGATCGTCACGGTTGCCAAGTTCTCTCCCCCAGGTGAGTGGAATTTTTTGAGCCGTTGATTCGACGGCAAGCCTGTCTTTTTCCGTTGCCGCTTGCGCCGCTTCCAGAGTGCGATCCGACGCATTGTTCTGCGTGCGCAAGATCTTCACGCGCTCCAACTCCTTTTGTGATACCGCTAATGCCGCTTTAGCGGCGATAATCTCATTCCATGTTAGAACCAATGGTGAAGAATCAAGCACGTGCCCAAGGCATTTCATTTCAGGTCTGAACTCTGATGCAGTCACCTCTTCGATTTTGATTCCCATCTTCACCTGCGCTTCCGGCTCAATCTTCAAACCCTCCGCTTTGGAAGCTGGTGCCTCGGCAGCTTTTTCTTCCTTTGATGCGGCAGGTTTGCAACCAGCCATCAGGCAAAGCAAGACACCGAACACGGCATACAAATAGATAATTCGTTTCATCGCCGGGATTTCAAAGGTTTTTGCAACGCATCCTCCAAAGCACCAACCGCACGCTGAATGGCCACTTCGCTTTCGAGTCGACTTAACTCCGTGGCGTCCATCTCCACCTGCGCACTCATGAAATCCAATTGAGTCATCGAACCTGCTTTCCGCTGGGCCTCAACGGATTCGAGTTGCTCACGATGACTGGAGACCAACTGTTCGGCGAAACGCAATTGTCCCGTGCTCGATCGATGGTTGGAAAATGCGATTTCAACCTCAGAAAGAATCTTCGCCTGCAATGCCATGAATCGGGCGGCAACCTCCTCGCGTTTAGCCTTCGCTTCAGCAATCGGCCCTCCGTTGCGATTCAAAACTGGCAATTCCACAGTCACTCCAAGCGCCCATTTGTTCTCACCCTGGTCCCATTGATAACTCGGAGTGATGTGAACGTCCGGATATTGCCTGGCAATCTCCAACCGCAACTGCGCTTCCGACGCATCGTATTCTGCCAGCAGGCCGAGAACATCGGTCCGCGACTTCAAGGCGATCTCTTGCATTTGGCGCAAAGAATCTGGAACAGCTATTTTTCCAAACAAATTGTCGGCGAGCTGTATCTTCTCCACAGCGGATACCGGAACGCCCATTGCCGCCGCAATCTGAGCCCGCGCTTCGTTTGCCTTGCGCCGCGCTTCAAATAAATCGAGGGAGGCCTTGCTCACTGCGGTCGAGGTCGGACGCAGTTCGTTTTGCGAAATGGCTCCCGCCACCACACTCCGTTTCAACGCTGCGAGCAAATTTTCCTGGTGGGTTTTCGCGGCCAGGAGAAGGCGCTGTCGCTGTTCTGCGACAACAAAGTTCAAAACCGCCGTCCGCAAACGACTTCTTACCTGCCATGCGCCGGTAGAGATATTGAATTGAGCGGAACGAGAGAAGCTACGTGCCACGGCGATCCGAAAATCCCGCTTATGCGCCGTTTCAATGGGAACGTCAAAACTTAACGAGGGCATCCAGGGAGTGATTCCTGCAGCCGAATCGGAATTAAACCCCGGCGTAACAGTCATCGTCGGATTGGGTCGTCCGCCCGCGGTCTTTGTTCCTGCTTCGGCGATTCGCCATTGCGCTCTGGCCACTTCCAGATCTGGATGAAAATAATAAGCTGCCAGCGCCAATTGTTCAAAATTCCAGCGTTGCGGAGGCCATTGCGTCAGCGGTTTGGATTGATTCCTCTCAACGAAAGAGCGCAGCTCAGCGGAATCGAGCGTACGCCCCTGCAATTGAGATGCTATCTGCTCGGGATGCAACGGCCTGGGCTGATAACGAACGCAGCCGGTCAAGTTCATTCCCAATAAAATTATAAACAGGAAACGCACGGTCGGGCGTTACTCAAGGAGAATCCCAGGAACAAATCAAGCGCCGCAACGTGACAGATTCTTAATTCTTGGGCGACGCGTCGTAAATTCTTTCTTTTAATCCGCGAAATTTCACAGAGATTACACGTGCTTTGTCATGAACCACAAAAGTCTTCTCACAAGCATTCGAGACAACTTTTTTGCGGGGCTTGCCGTCGTACTGCCGGCAGTGATCTCTGTCGCCCTGTTGTCGTGGCTTTTTGGCAACATCTCGACGGTCACAGATAAACTTTTATTCTTTCTCCCACACAAAAGGACCCACGATGCCAATGGCGTTGTCATCTGGTATTGGAGTCTTCTCGCTCTTGTCATCGCTGTCATCCTTATCTGCGCCATTGGGCGACTGACCCGCAATTATATTGGGGAAAAGTTTATTGACCTCGCTGATCAATTGATGCTGCGCATTCCGTTGCTCAATAAAATTTACGGCACCGTAAAACAGGTGAACGATGCCTTCGCCAGCAACAAATCTTCTTTTAAGGGCGTAGCGTTGGTCCCGTTTCCACACCAAGGATCGTTGTCACTCGGATTTATTACAAGTGAACAAACCTCGCCAAAAACGGGGGAAAAACTGATCGGTGTTTTTGTACCAACCACCCCCAACCCAACCGCCGGCTTCCTTGTTTTCATTCCGGAAGCGGATGTAACGAGAATCGACATGTCAGTCGCCGACGGCATTAAACTGATCATCAGTCTCGGCGCAATTTCTCCGGATCAGCAGAAAAATCAGCTTCAAAAGCTCAAAACGTAATGGCTGGAGAACGGACCATCGGTATGATCGTGCGCACCCGTCCCCTGACGGAAACAAGCCTGATCGTTCATTGGATTACAGCGGATCTTGGACGTCTCTCCACGGTTGCCAAAGGGGCACGCCGCCCTAACTCCCCGTTCCGAGGCAAGCTGGATTTATTTTTCGCTGCTGAATTCTCTTTTGTGCGCAGTCGCCGTTCTGACCTTCATACTTTGCGCGAGATCAACGTTCGCGAGACCAATACTGATTTGCGCAAAGATATCGGCTATTTGCAGCAGGCGTCCTATTTTGTCGCCCTGATGGAGCAGGCAACAGAAACGGAAACACCAGTTCCGGAGATCTTTCAACTGATCAACGACGCGATCACTTATCTGTCGAAAACACCACCGCAACCCCGCTCGGTTTTTGCCTTTGAGGCAAAGATGCTCCATGAACTGGGCCTCGCACCTGACCTGGAGGGAACCAAGTTGAGTCCGGGCGGAAAACAAATCCTGATGCGCCTGGTGGATTTGGACTGGAAAGCGCTGGATGCTCTTAAACTCAGCAATGGACAAGTAGAAGAACTCAGCCGGTTTCTGTTCGATTTCATTATTTTCCATTTGAGCAGGATCCCATCCTCGCGCGGTGCGGCGTTGAATGCGCACTGACCGCTTTTCCGCCGAATCCGACCGGCACAGTATTAACCACCGATGGACATGGGTAAGAACTGCAGAACGGATCGTCTTTCATCCGTGTTTTATGTGTGTCCATCCGTGGTTCAAAGCTTTAGCCGAAGATGGTGGGCGCGACAGGGGTCGAACCTGCACGGATTACTCCACGGGATCCTAAGTCCCGCGCGTCTGCCAATTCCGCCACGCGCCCGTCCGTCTAGTGTGCCTTGAAACCGGTTTCTGTAAAATCTTTTTGCAGCTGAAATTTGTTATTTCCTTCCCGCTCTCCACTTGTGCATCGGCCAACTCAGCATTAACCTCCACGCCGCGATGTTAAGTGACAAACAGCGCCAAGCGCTCGCCAGCGTCGATTGTGATGTTCGTTTCGATAATCTGACGCGGCAACTTTATGCAACCGACGCTTCGATTTATCAGATCGAGCCGTTTGCCGTCGCCTTCCCCAAGGGCGGAGAACAGGCGCGTGCTGTGATTCAATCTGCGGCCCAGGAAAATATTCCCGTCATCCCTCGTGGCGCCGGCTCCGGACTGGTCGGTGGAGCGATCGGAAAAGGATTAATCGTCGATTTTTCCCGTCACAACCGCCAGATCACGGAATTGAACCTGGAAAAGCGAACCGTTCGCGTCGGCCCCGGCGTGGTACTCGATCAATTGAATGCGTTTTTGAAGCCGCACGGTTTCCGTTTTGGACCTGACGTCGCCACGAGCTCCCGCGCGACCATTGGTGGCATGATTGCAAATAATTCTTCCGGCTCACATGTTCCGGTTTTTGGTACCACTGCCGACCACATCGTGTCCATGGATGTCGTGTTGGCGGATGGACGCATCGAGCGCATTGCATCGGGCACGTCACTGCGCCCGCAACGCGAATTATTAGACCGAATCCTGCGCGAGCACCGCGGAGAGATTTGCGAACGTATGCCTCCAGGCCTGCAAAAGCGCTGGGCTGGTTTTGGCTTCGATCGTTGCTTGCGTCAGCCGAACAACCTGAATTATTTAATCTCCGGCAGCGAAGGCACTCTCTGCGCCATTGTCTCTGCGGAGCTGAATATTGTTCCTCTGCCGAAACAAAATGGCGTTGGCCTCATCTTCTTCGCCAGTGTCAAGGAGGCGATGCAAGCGACCGTAGAGCTGCTAGATCTCCAACCGGCGGCGATCGAACATCTTGATCGCGTCCTGTTCGATCAAACCAAAGACCAACTCTCTTTCAAAGCCGCACGCGATTTGCTCGAACTGGATGCGAAGCCCTGCGAATCCATTCTTATTGTCGAATTCTTTTTGGACGTTGAAGACAAGCTTGCGGCGTTAACGAAGAAGAATCTCGGACTGCGCAAAACCATCCTTAAAAACAACACTGAAATCAATCTGGTCTGGGCTTTACGGAAAGCTGGATTGAACCTCCTCACCGCCTGTAAGGGCGCTGCCAAGCCGGTGACTTGCGTGGAGGACACTGCAGTTGATCCACACAATTTGCCAGCTTATGTCGCCGGACTCGAATCGATCTTTCGTCCACTGAATCTCCGTGCGTCTTTCTATGGACACGCCGCCACCGGTCTGCTCCATGTGCGCCCGGTGCTCGATTTGCATAGCGCGGAAGACCTGAAGAAATTTCGTCAGCTATCCAACGAAGTCTCCTCGCTTGTTAAGCAGTTCAAAGGGTCGCTCGCAGGCGAACATGGCGTCGGAATTGCGCGAACGGAATATTTGCGCGAACACCTTGGCGACAATCTTTTCGGAGCGATGCGCGAAATCAAGCAGTCGTTTGATCCAAAAGACATTTTTAATCCCGGGAAAATTTTCGGAGACAATCGCTACAAGATTGACGCCGATCTTCGCATGGGTGCCGGTTACGCCATCGACGTGCCGTTCACTCCCGCGCTGGCTTTCGCGTCCCGCGATGAATCGTTCGTCGCAAATCTGGAACAATGCAACGGTTGCGGTGGTTGCCGTAAAGATGCGGTGACGATGTGTCCAACCTTTCTCGCCACACGCGAAGAAATCATGTCCACGCGCGGCCGTGCGAACACCATTCGCACGGCATTGGAGAAACGCGGCATCGACAGTGATCCTTTGCATTGTTCCGAACTCGACGCCGCATTAAGCAATTGTCTCTCTTGCAAAGCGTGTACAACGGAATGTCCATCCAACGTGAACATGTCGTTGCTGAAGGCGGAACTTCTACACGCACGTTGGGACCGCGACGGCCTGCCCGCCTCGGTGCGCATGATTAGCAATGTGGACTTGCTCGGGAAGCTGGGTTGTATTGCCCCTGGCCTTGCCAATGCGAGTCTCGAGTGGAAATGGTTGCGCAAGCTCATGGAGAAATCGTTCGGCGTGAGCACGCGACGTCCGTTGCCGAAATACACGAGCGAACGTTTTGATAAATGGTTTGCGAAACACAAAAAAGCTACTGGTTCTCGCGGTAAAGTCATTCTCTGGGACGATACCTTTGTTCGTTATCATGAACCCAACATCGGTATCGCCGCCGTAAAAGTTTTGGAAGCCGCTGGCTTTGAGGTCACACTTGTCAATGGGCGCAAATGCTGCGGACGACCCGCTTTCAGTCAGGGAAATCTCGGCGAAGCCTCGCGTCTCGGCCAACACAATTTACATATCGTAAAGGAAACTGGCGACACGCCGATTCTGTTCCTGGAGCCTTCGTGTTACTCGATGTTTGCGGAGGACTATCGCGAACTGAAATTGAGCAACGCTGCTGAAATTGCGAAACGTTGTTATTTGTTTGAGCAATTTATTGATAACCTGCTCCAACGCGAACCCGAGGCATTGCGTTTCAAGAAATCCCCGACAAATGTTGCCATCCATGCGCATTGTCACGCCAAGTCGCTGTTGAATCCGAGCTTCATGACCCGCCTGATTCAACGTCTACCGGATCGAAAAGTGACTTTACTTGATACCGGCTGTTGCGGCATGGCTGGTGCCTTTGGTGCGATGGAATCTAAATACGACCTCTCGCTTAAAGTCGCAGAGCCGTTGGTTAAACAGATTCAAAAACAACCCAGCGGCACCATTCTCGTCGCCTCAGGCACAAGTTGCCGTCATCAGATTGAACACCTCACGCCGGTGCATCCGAGGCACATGGCGGAGGTTTTGGCTGAGGCCTTGGAACAGTGATGTTTCATTGCCGAAGTTGTCGATTTATCCTATGGCTTCTCCCGTGAAACGAAAATCCTGGTCACTCTTGCCACGATTCCGCGTGGCGCACGGAAAGGAAATCGCCATGGGGCATGGAAAAGCCGATTTGCTGGAGCATGTTCAAGCGACGGGCTCAATCTCTGAAGCTGCAAAGAAAATGGGCATGTCTTATATGCGCGCATGGACTTTGATCCAAACGATGAATGCCTGTTTCAAGGAACCAGTGGTCCTAGTGGAACGCGGTGGAAAAACTGGTGGCGGCGCGAAACTTAGCGAAACTGGGATAAAAGCATTGGTCTTGTATCGTCGAATCGAGCAGCAAAGTTTGAAAGCCAGCAGGGATTACTGGACGAAAATGCAGAAATTGTTGCGCAGCTGATCAAACAGCGGTTAAAACACTACCAAGGAAAAACGCGCCGAAAACCACTTCCCTTGCCCAGAATTTCCTCCGAACTCCGTCATTTTCACGATTTTCCCAGCATTTCCGCAACCTCCGCTTGATTTGGCCTCCTCAGGCCGCCACACTAGCCCGCTTTAAATGCGGGACAGAATTAGAGCATGGACAGAATCGACCGAAACATTTGTTTTGGAAGTGATTCTGGGCGAACGACGCGGTAAACGCGCCGCGATCCTCCGTTTTACTCTATTTAGCCTATCCAAACTCTTTGGCGGCATTATCAAGCTGCGTCGGCTCCTTTACGACTTTCGCATCCTCCGTGACTCAACACTGGGCGTCCAGGTGATCGCGATCGGCAACCTCACCGTTGGGGGCACCGGCAAGACACCGGTCGTGGAAAAATTTGCGCGCGAATTGAAAAACGAAGGGCGTAACGTCGCTATTTTGTCACGCGGCTATCGCTCCAAACCGCCACCGCTTTCCAAACGGATCACCAACAAGCTGCTGATGCGCAACGAAACAACGCCGCCACGCGTGGTTTCGGATGGAAAAAACCTGCTGCTCGATTCGGAAACTGCCGGTGACGAACCGTACATGTTGGCGTCAAATCTGAAAGACGTCGTGGTGTTGGTCGACAAGGACCGTGTAAAAAGCGGTCGCTATGCGATCGAGAAATTCGGTTGTGACACACTGCTCCTCGACGACGGTTTTCAATACTGGAAACTGGCGGGAAGACGGCACGACGTTGTCCTAATTGATTGCCAAAGCCCCTGGGGAAATGATCACTTGCTTCCTCGCGGCACCCTGCGGGAACCTCCCTCACATTTGGTGCGAGCCAAGACGATTTTCATCACGAAAAGCGACGGAAAAACGGAGGAATTGCGCAAACGCATCACGCAGTTGAATCCGACGGCGGGGATCATTGAGTGCGTTCATCATCCCCTTTATTTCGAGGATGTTTTTACTGGCGAACGTTGTGGACTGGATTTTTTAAAGTCCAAGAAGATTGCCTCGTTGAGCGGAATCGCGCAGCCGGAGAGTTTTGAACAGGGGCTGATCAAACTCGGCGCCGACCTCGTGTATTCCAAGCGTTTCGCCGATCACCATCGGTTCAGCCAACAGGAAATCCTCAACGCGATCAATCGCAGCAAGAAACGCCAGGCCCATGCTATTATTACCACTCAGAAGGACGCGGTCCGGTTCCCAAAGATTGACCGGCGCGACATTGGCATTTATTTCATGCGCGTGGAAATCAAAATCCTGAAAGGCGCCGACGATTTTCAGGATTGTGTCCGCAAGATTTGTTTCCGCTGATGGAACGGCTTCTCTATTTCCTCGCGAAAGCGATTATTGGCTTTCTCCGATGCCTGCCGCTGCGCGCTGTGGCGCAGATCGGACGGTTTTTCGGAGGTCTGGCTCACTTCCTCGACGCACGGCATCGTCGCGTCACTCGCGATAACCTGCGTCGTGCCTTTCCAGAAAAGAAGGAGCCGGAAATCTGCGCCATCGCCAAAGAAAACTTCAAACGCATCGGCGAAAACTTCTGTTGCGCCGCAAAGACGGCGGCGATGACGGATGAGGAAATCTGCGGCATTTTGGAAGTAAAAGGGAAAGAAAAACTCCCGTTGGCCTCGCTCAGCAACAATGGACGCAATCTGATTTTCGCGATTGGTCATTTTGGCAACTTTGAACTTTACGCCCGTTGCACACCATTTCTTCCGGGCACACGCTTCGCGACGACCTACCGCGGACTAAAACAAAAGGCGCTGAATGATTTACTGCAATCCATGCGAGAAAAATCAGGGTGCCTTTTTTTCGAACGCCGCACGGATGTGGATAAATTGAAGGAAGCACTACAGCAGGGTGGCCTAACGCTGGGACTTCTGGCAGATCAATATGGCGGTATAAAAGGGCTCAATGTACCCTTAATGGGAACGGAATCATCGACGGGCGTTGCCCCGGCACTGTTTGCTTTGCGATATCATTGTCCGCTCTACACCGCGATCTGCTACCGGATCGCGCCTGGCAAATGGCACATCGAGATTGGCGACGAAATTCCGAGCCATGAAAATGGCGCAGCCCGGACAACCGAAGCGATCATGCTCGACATCAACCGGGCCTTTGATGCGGCGATTCGACGTGACCCGGCGAATTGGTTTTGGGTGCACAACCGCTGGAAGCGCGACGGGTTATGGTGGAAAAAAAAGCCGCTGGCGGAGACAAAATGAACGGCTCGGAAAACATTGTGGTACGAGGAGTCAACTGGCTGGGCGATGCCGTCATGAGCACGCCTGCGTTGTTGCGCCTGCGTGAAGCAAAGCCGGGAGCGCGAATTACCATCATTACTCCGGAAAAGCTCGCCGACCTTTGGAAGCACCATCCCGCCATTGATGATGTTCTTGCATTTACCTCCGAGGAAACGGCCTGGCAGATCGGCCGGCGTTTGCGTTGGGGCACTTTTACGCAGGGTCTAGTTTTCCCAAACTCTCCCCGCTCCGCCATTGAACTTTGGCTTGGACGCGTGCCGGAACGGATCGGATATTCACGGCCGTGGCGAAACTTTTTCCTGACCAAAGCAGTCTCCGAACGCCGTGGAAAAGTTGCGATGCACAAACGGAGTGCCGCCGAAGTGAAACGTCTGATTGCGACAGACGAAAAAGTGGCAAGAAAGTTTCCAACTGACGCTCACCAGATCCACGATTATTTAGATCTGGTCGCAGCCGTCGGCGCCAACCCTGAACCGGTCCCCCCACAGATTTTGGTTACCGACGAAGAGGCAAGGACGTTGCGCCGGAGACTCTTAAAAGACCGGGATTCGGGTGAAGTCTTTTTTGGGATCAATCCGGGAGCGGAGTACGGTCCCGCCAAACGCTGGCCCAAAGAACGGTTTATTGCCGTAGCGCTCGAGGTGCAGAAACACGTTTCGTGCCGATGGTTGATCTTCGGAGGAAGAGCAGACATCCCGTTGGCGGAGGAAATTGCCGCAGGCGTAGCTTCGACAGTTGGTGTCGACCAAGTGATTAATCTCGCTGGACGAACGACGCTAAGGGAACTTTGTGTAGCATTGAAGCTTTGCCGCGTTGTTTTGACGAATGACACCGGTCCCGCCCACGTAGCGGCAGCGGTTGGTTCTCGTATCGTGGTTCCGTTTGGCAGCACTTCTCCCGAACTGACCGCGCCTGGATTTCCAGACACAGGGAAACATCAGTTTTTGCAAGCGCAGGTCTCTTGCTCGCCCTGCTTTCTTCGTGAATGTCCCATTGATTTTCGATGCATGAATAGCCTCGAAGTTTCTTCAGTCGTTAAGGCTTTCTTGAACCTTGTGAAAAATTCCTAATCACTCTGTAACCTTCCTCCGTACCTCCGCGTCGTATAGGTCAGTCGCCTTGATTTGAGTAGTTCAAAGCGAGGCGCAAAAGAGCGTCAAAAAGATTGCTCAGCAGGAACCGATTAAAGTTAACCAACTGAAAGTATGAAGAAAGTATCTGCATTGATCGTTGCCCTCTGTCTCGCTGGCTTTGTTGTTAAAGCTGAAGAAGGCAAGAAACACACCAAGCTGACCGACGAACAAAAGAAGGTCAAAAAGGAAATCACTGAGAAGTACGATTCCGATAAGGACGGCAAGCTCAGCAAGGAAGAAAGCGCCAAGATCAGCGACGAAGACAAGAAGAAGCTCGAAGACGCTGGCCTGAGCCATCACAAGAAGGGCGGCAAGAAGAAATAATCTTCTTTTAAATTTTTACGCAAACCGGCGGAGATACCCTCTGCCGGTTTTTCTTTTTTACGAGAATCCGGTTCTCTCATTGCATCACGAAAAGCTTTTCGTTAAACAAGCGGTCAGTTAAAACGCCGTGCCAACCAGACTTTCGCAACTGCTTCTCTTTTTCGCTCTCATTTCCCTTGGACTGCATTCTGCGAAAGCCAGGGGGATTCTGATAACCAACGAGACTTGCTCCATCTCGATTGTTCCAGAAACTTTAGAGTTATGGATTTCCCTGCAGAAAAGTAATTACGGCACACAGGTCTCATTACTGCAGAAAGACCTGGGACCGATTGCGCACTTAAAGGCAACTTCAACGAATGTGTCTTGGCGTTTCCCAAAACAGAAGGCCACTATCACTGTTAATCTTCGCGATAGGATTTTATCGGCACATGTCCGCGCGGATGAGCCAAGCACCTTCACCTTTCCCGTAATTTCAGAGACCACGACGACCAAAGGTTGGATCTTGCCCATGTTCGAAGGCATCTATGCACCTTGCGGTGACACGAATTGGGTCAATTTTCTCATTGAACACGGTGAAATGAATACGACGGCAGATTTTGGAATGCCGTTCCTTGGTTTGAATTTCGGCCACTTCACGCTTACCTACATTTTCACGAATCCATTCAATAACGAAATTCAATTTAATCAGGACGCAGAAAAACGCTTGGAAGCTAGATTTACGCACGAATTCACCAGGAACCATCCAATCAAGGAATATGGGTTGGTCATGCAAATAGGAAAAAGCTCCCTGGTAGAACCAGCGCGACTTTATCGGGAGTGGATCGTTGGGCGTGGAGAATTCATGACCATGGACGAAAAGATATCTCGAACACCAGAAGCCGCAAAACTCCTGGGAGCACCGCACATTTATCTTTGGGGAAATGATTTGTTACATTATAGCGATATCCGGGATTGGAAGGGTTTTGCCGCGAAGTTGGTCGCGGATAAAAACAAGACGAACTCCGTCGCTCATCGCGTGTGGAGTTCGTTTCAACCTGAAAATCAAAAACTGATTACGGAACTCACCAAAAGTGAGTGGCCGGATAAATACACAAAAACGTTGGTCACAGACGACCTGAACTCGATCTTGAACCGCAGGGACTTCGCCGTTCCCGAAACCACGAGTCTTTCGCTTAGTAGTTTGACGCAGCAAAACGCGGCTACCCTTTTCAATGCGTTTCCTCAGATCGTCGCCGAGCCAAAGAACTGGGGAAACGGCGTCTCCACGAAAATGATTTCGCAGTTTGTGGACGCAGGATTTCAACGGCTCTGGCTTGGCAGTGATGGTTGGCAGGGAATGATTAATCGCCCCGAAACTGTTGAGGCAGCAAAGAAAGCCGGATATCTCATGGGTCCATACGATTCTTTCCATAGCATTCATCATCCGAACGAAAAGGAAACCTGGGAAACAGCGCAATTTGATTTTCATCTATATGAAACGGGCGGAATCGTGCTGGCGAACGGAAGCAAAAAGGCAGGATTCAAGAAGAAAGGGTTTGTGCTCAGCCCCAAAGCCGCGCGTCCTTATGTGGAAAAGCGCGTGACGAGTTTGATGGACCAATTCCACGCGAATTCATGGTTCATCGACTGCGACGGATTCGGAGAATATTTTGACGACTATTCTTCAGAACATCCGGCAACCCAATTTTCGGATTTGCAGGAGCGCACCTCCCGGATGGCCTGGATTCGCGATACATTTGGTGCCGTGATCGGAAGCGAAGGGTGTTCTGCGGGCGTCGCTTCCACAATTCACTTTGCCCACGGCATCATGACGCCCGTAATTGGTTGGGGCGACCAAGACATGAATGACAAAAACTCGCCTTTCTATCTTGGCGCCTACTATCCGAAAGATGAACCGCAGGTGCACTTCAAATCCGTGCCGATCAAGGAAGAATACCGATACATCTATTTCGAGCCGCGGTTTCGTCTGCCGCTTTTTGAGACCGTCTTTCACGATTCGGTGGTGGCCACGCATCATTGGTCCTTCGCCAGTTTGAAAACCAAAGATCATGCGCGAACAATTGAATTATTGGAACTGCTCTACAATATTCCTCCGCTCTATCACCTGAACGTGTCCGAGTTTCAGAAACGGAAGGAACTGATCAAAAGACACTATGATTTTTTCTCTCAATTGCATCGCGAAACCGGGGTGTTACCGATGACCGATTTTCAGTGGTTGACGAAAAATGGCGACGTGCAAAAGACTGTTTTCGGCGACTCAATTGAAATGATCGCAAATTTTAGCGATGCGACGTTTTCCTCCGCGAACCATAAGATTCCTCCGCAAACTATTCTCGCGATTCACCATAAAACCGGGAAAGCAGAGCTTTATACGCCTAGCGCCCCATAGCATTTTCTCTTTTCCTCCCTGGCGCTTTGCGCGTAAATTTTGCACATGAGCACGGTTGTAAGTCCGAACATTCCTGACGCGCAAGGTCACTTTGGTCCGTACGGGGGGCGTTACGCGCCGGAAACCTTGATGCATCCTTTGAAAGAACTTGAGGATGAATACTTTCGTGCGCAAAAGGATCCAGTTTTCCAAAAGGAACTCCAATATTACCTGCGCGAATTCTGCGGTCGCCCTACCCCGCTCTACTTTGCCGAACGCCTCACGCGAGATCTTGGTGGACCGAAAATTTACCTGAAACGCGAAGACCTTCTCCACACGGGCGCTCATAAGATTAACAATGCGATTGGACAAATCCTGCTCGCTCGTCGCATGGGCAAAACACGTATCATCGCCGAAACTGGTGCCGGGCAGCACGGTGTCGCTACGGCCACCGTCAGCGCGATGTTCGGATTAAAATGCGTGATTTACATGGGCGCCGTAGACTGTGAGCGGCAGGCCTTGAATGTTTTCCGCATGAAAATGTTGGGTGCAGAAGTCGTTCCGGTTCATGCGGGACAAAAGACTTTGAAAGAAGCGGTCAATGAAGCGATGCGCGACTGGGTGACCAATGTCCGTTCAACGCATTACATTCTCGGCACTGCTTACGGTGCTCATCCCTACCCGGTCATGGTTCGAAATTTCCAACGTGTCATCGGTGATGAAGCGCGTCGTCAGATTTTGGAAAAAGAAGAGCGTCTGCCCGATCTGTTGATTGCATGCGTCGGCGGTGGTTCCAATGCCATTGGTCTTTTTTATCCATTCCTCGAAGACGCCTCGGTCAAGATGCTTGGTGTTGAGGCTGGCGGCGAAGGGATTCTTCCCGAGAAACATGCGGCGCGTTTCCAAGGTGGCTCCCTGGGGGTCTTACAGGGAACGCGCAGTTACATTCTTCAGGATGAAAATGGTCAAATCCAATTGACGCATAGTGTTTCTGCAGGATTGGACTACGCCGCCGTCGGCCCTGAGCACGCATTTCTGCGCGATAAAAATCGTGCTGAATATTCCTACGCAACCGACGAGCAAGCGCTTGCAGCTTTCAACAAGTTGGCACGCCTGGAAGGAATTATTCCTGCCCTGGAAAGTTCCCACGCCGTCGCCGCATGCATCGAACGCGCGCCAAAGATGTCGAAGGATCAAATCGTCATCGTGAATCTTTCAGGTCGTGGCGATAAAGACGTCGCACAGGTTGCCAACAAGATTAAGCTTTGAACGGCTGAAGACTTTTCAATGAAGTGGTGGTCTGTCGGAATCGTTCTGCTTTTCCTGGCGTGCGTCACAACGCGCGCCGAATCCGTCAAGCCGCCTCCAAAGGAAAAGCTGAAGCTTTTTCTTCTGATGGGACAATCAAACATGGCGGGACGTGCCGCCGTGGAAAAGGAAGACCTGACCCTACATCCACGCGTCTTCGTTTTTACGCGGAGCAATCAATGGGAAGTCGCGATTGAACCGATCAATCGTTTTGAACCGAACAGGACGCCTGGAGTTGGCCCGTCCCTGGCCTTCGGTAAAGCGATGGCCGATGCAGATACTAATATTTATATCGGCTTGTCCCCTGCGCTGTCGGCGGAACACCGTTAAAACGCTGGGTGCGTGGTGCCGACCTTTATTCAAATGCCGTCGCTCGTGCGAGAGCAGCGGAAATTTATGGAACATTGGCTGGCGTTATCTGGCACCAGGGAGAAGGCGATGCCGGCACCAACACGACAGCTCTTAGCCACGGAGATCGTCTTCAAAAAATGATTCGTGAATTCCGCGCCGATGTTCATGCGCCGGATCTGCCCTTCATCGTCGGACAAATCGGCGAATTTAATTACGACCGTCCAGGTAATCCGCTGCCATTTGCCCGGCAAGTAAATGAGGCGCTCGCTAAAATCTCCGAAAGCGTTCCGTTGACCGGTTGCGCTTTGTCTCATGGACTTGAGCATAAAGGTGATTTGCTCCACTTCAGCACCGCCGCAGAACGCGAACTGGGCCGACGCTACGCAGCAGAAATGTTGAAAGTTCAGGCGAAGACCAGGCCTAGGCCCTGATTACGGCAACCGTTTGATCCGGTAAAACTGCGCGTCGGCATTTGTTGTTGGACTCGAGAACAAAAACGCATTCGAACTGGCGACATTGGTGCTGACAGGAGCCCAACTCCCAATCAATCCGCCCGCCTCCACGATATTGGTTTTACTGGCGGCCACGTTTGTGACGTCTATTTGCACGATGTTTCCTTGTAACTGGACTCCACTGATACTCGCATCTCGTTTCACAATCGTGAACTGATCGTCGACCACTCCCGTTTCCCGGAGAAATTTTGCATCCAACCGATCTCCATCCACATCAAGGACCATGGATCCGAGTTGGTTCAACGAAATAAACATTGCCGGGTGGTTTAATGAGCCGCCGGTTGCCTGGCCGGAACTTCCTGCGACCACATAAACCGCACCTTGATGAGATTGTTCACCCGTCCATTTTGTATAAGGCCCCGTGACATTCGTTTCGCGACCACTACCCGCATTCAGAATCATGCTATTGGTTAGCGTCGTGGAGACGTCGTAATGGCCATCAATCAAATAGGTGCGCTCATAACAGTGGCTGTGCCCACTCAAAACAAGGTCCACTCCAGCAGCCTCCAAAATGGGGAGAAAGTTTTGTCGCATCTCGATCAGCGGTGTTTCAGTGTCCGAATTGTGCGAACCCTTCGTGTAAGGAGGATGATGCCAGAATGCAATGATCCACGTGTTGGTTATTGAATCCAGATCCGCCCGGAGCCACGTCGCCATTGCACCATTCGTCGCGCGGCTGGCGGTCATCGAGTCGAGGCAAATGAAATGAATGTTTGCGTAATCGAACGAGTAATAATGCTCCGTGCCCGAGGCCAGGCCGCCCGCAGAAGCATTGGTCGGAGAGGTAAACATGCTGAAGTAAGGATAGCTATCGTTGTAGGCAGTCGCCTGGGCAGTCTCATGATTTCCCAAAGCCGACCAGAGCACTGATTTCCGCAGCATTTCCGGATACATATCAAAAACCGCCGTTTGGTATTCCGCATCCAAACCCGCGTCGTAAGCGTTATCTCCCAGCATGAGCCACAAATCGGTATGACGTGCACCCGCGTAGTTATAATAAGCGTTACGCACATTCTCCTGGTTGGCATTTTTCGTTCCCGCATCGCCAAGCACCCAAATGCGTGTTGCTTTCGAGGTCCCGGGAACGGGCGCAGTGACAAAAAACGTATTCGTATCACCGCCCGACAGGATTCCACTGGAACCACCAACTGCATAAAAATATTTCGTATCGGGCTGGAGACCTTGCAGCACAATTTCGTGCTCTGTTGTTGTCGTACCATTGCTCACTGCATTCGTCAGGCTTCCCAAATCCGTTCCAAAAGACACAACGGAATCGATCGAAACATCCGTCCTCCAACGCACCGTCAC
>CBHTTJ010000063.1:0-27055 GCA_966095605.1 uncultured bacterium
CCCATTTTTTCGGCATAGAAAATCGACCCAACTCGCGAGTTGCCGTCTTTTTCCGAGTCGAAAATCAGACCAACCCGCGGGTTGGGACATTTTTGGGGCCAGAAAATCAAGCCAACCGCCGGGTTGCCCTCTTTTTCGGGACAGAAAACAGAGCCAACCTGCGGTTTCTCTCCCCGGGGCAGCCCCGCGCGTCGTGCAATATCTGGCGGAGGGGAGTGCGGAAACGCCATGAAACCCTCGCAGGATTCCGCCGAATTTGTACAGGTTCGGGTAACTCATTCGAAGACAATGAGACACACAAAGAAGCCAGAAAAACACAAACTGAACTCGGCTTTTTTTCGGCAAGGACGGAAAGCCACCCCGAGGCCAACAGTTGATGGGCGAAATGTGCTGCGCTCTTGAGTTCGCCGAAGCTACATCTGATCAATCACACTCTTCGCGGCAAAGGGAATAATGTCTTTATCATTGGCGTGATTGACCGTGAAGATCACCACGACAAATTTCCGCCCGTTTGGTAGTTCGACATACGCGGCGTCGTGACGCACTTCGCTGGTCCAACCGGCTTTTGACCACAGTTTTGAACCAGGAGGAACCGAGGCGCCCGTGTAGGCATGGGCCTGGTCGCCGGAATCGCCTTTGGTAAAGGGATCGCGCTTCAACAAAGCCATCATTTCGTCGCAATGCTTTTTCGACACGGCTTTGCCGGTGGCAATTTCACTAAGCAAACGTGCCGTAGCGTCGGTAGTGAGCCAGTTGCGCTTTGGCGTAAACAATTTGATCGCCTGCGTTTCGCGTCCGTAAGGACCTTCGCACCACGGCTTCTTACTGACGTTGATATTCGTGTAACCGAGTGAATTGAAATAATGATTCACCGCGTTGCGCTTTTCCCACCACTCGGCAATTTCTTTTTCGGACAGTTCGGGTCCGCTGGTAGTGCCGGTCAAAAGATCCACAATGTAACCCGTTGCTTCGTTTAGCGAATCGACAATCATGTCGCGCATCGCCCGGCGCAATTCGTCCGTGTCCTTGATTTTCCCATCTTCCATCGCGCGATGGGCGGCAACGAGATAGAACATTTTGATCACGCTCGCCGGATAAATCTGCACGTCGCCCCGAAAACTGGCGCGCGTTGCCTTCTCCGGATCGTGGAGATCGATGAGAGTGATCGCGAGTTCGTTGGTCTGCAGTTTTTTATTCGCGAACTTCTCCAGTGTTTTGTTGGCAACAGAGTCGACAATTCTTTGCAGCGATTCAGAAGAGGTGCCAAAGGCGTTTGTTTGCGCATTCATAGACGTCGTAAGAAGTGCAACACCAACAAGAAGAGCAAAGCCAATCGTTTTCATGGTCAATCCGCCAAAGCTAAGCAACGGCAAAAAATCGCATCACGGTATCGCCGTGTTTCAGCATCTTGATTTCTTTCCAGACGGGAGGGAAGTCCAATGTGTCGCGCTTCGTGTGTCCGAGGACAAAGAGACCGTCAGCGACGAGAAGCTTCGGAAGATTCACGTCATCCAGCATTTTTTGGGCAAAAGATGTCGAGCGGCGACCGACGTTTTTTTCGCCATACGGAGGATCGGCGAGAATCAAATCGAACTGTTGTTGCGACGCCGCCATTTGTGCGATAGCGACGAAAGCGTCTTGAACACGGAGTTCCAATGAACCCGGCGGAAGTTTGGCAAACTCATGATTGCCGCGAATGTATTGTGCGTGGCGACTGGATTTTTCGACGCACACGGCGTGTGCCGCGCCCCGGCTGAGACATTCGAGACTTAAAGCGCCTGTGCCGCCAAACAGTTCGAGCACGTTGGCATTGGGCACGCGTTCTCCGAGACTATTGAAAACGGCCTGGCGAACCAGGTCCGGGGTAGGGCGGACATCGAGTCCTTTCGGAGCTTTCAAAATCATTCCTGCCGCGGTGCCGCTGATGATGCGCATGAAAACAAAATAGAAGGTGTCAGCGAGGAAAACAGGAAAAACTGGGGGAAATATTTTGCGCGACTGAACTTCTTAGCCCGAACGATGCAGTTAAAGAACTCTTCGACCACGGATGGACACAGATAAACACGGATAGAACGCTGTCACCTCACATTGTCTGATTCTTTTACGACCGAACCAAAAAGTTCGCCCTAAATATACAAAGCGACTCCCTTTTATTGCCCTTTTTATCCGTGTCGATCCGTGGTTTAATCTGCATCGTTCCGGCTTAGAGGCTTGTAATGCGATAACCTATAAACTCAACCGTAAGCTCATACTTGTCTTGTTGGTCGACGATTGTTGCGAGTATCCGAACCTGTGCCTCCAAACGCTCATTTCTGTCTTTGAATGACTTTGGGCGTGATTTGTCATAAACCCACGGCGAATAAGGATTAAGCGGTTGCAATCGGGCCGTTCATCCGTAACTTATCCGCCACGAATGGGCATTTCCCTTGTCTATGGTTCGGGGAAATAGCAAACGATGCGACAATTTTTAACCATCGCCAAAAATACGTTCATGGAGCTGGTCCGGCAGCCGATCTTCCTGCTGCTCGCGACCGCTTCCGCCAGTTTTGAAATCTTTCTCTCCTGCGTCAATTATTTCGGTTTCGGCGATGAACCCAAGTTGGTAAAGAACAGTGTATTGGCCGTGATGTTTCTCACCGGGTTGTTCGGCGCGGTAATGAGTGCCTCGGCGGCGGTCGCGCGGGAAATCCGCACTGGCACGGCGCTGGCGGTTTTGGCAAAGCCTATTGGACGCGCCCAATTTCTCCTGGCGAAGTACGTGGGACTGGCGGCGGCGCTGACGGTTCTCACCTATATTAATATGATCGCGGCGCTCTTCGCGTCGCGCATGGCATTCGATGCTTATGGAGGCGTCGACTTCCCGGCGTTACAGCTCTTTGTTGGCGCGATCGTAATCGGCTACGGAGTCGCGGGCTTCACCAACTTCTTCCTGCGGCGACCTTTCATGGCGGACGCGGTGTTGAGCGTGGTCATTACGTTGACCCTGGCGTTCCTCGTCCTGCTGGTGTTGAGAAAAGATTCACCTTGGGCCGATGCGAACACGAAAGTCGACTGGCGCATGATCCCGGCGTCCGTGTTGATTGTTTTTGCTCTCTGGATTCTTGCGGCGCTGGCGCTGGCGTGTTCGACCCGATTTGAAATGATTCCAACGCTCGCGATTTGCAGCACGCTCTTCCTCGTTGGATTGATGAGCGATTACTTTTTCCAGAAAGCCGGTGGAACGATCGAAGGTGGACCTATGTGGGCGTCGGTGCTTTATGCGATCGTTCCAAACTGGCAGCAATTTTGGCTGGCCGATCTTTTGGAAACCGGGAAAACATTCCCGTGGAGTTACGTGGGCAAGGCGTTCGTTTATGTTGTCACCTATGTCGGCGCGATCCTCGCGTTGGCTTTGTTTTTATTTCAGGACCGCGAATTGAATTAAAATGGACCGCAATCACACAAAAGTCGGATTGATGAGTTGGGTGCTGTTGCTCATGGCCGGCATCGTCAGCGTTCTCGTCACGCGCTATGTCAATTCCACCGCCGGATGGATGGCCAACGTGATCGTCGGCCTGAGCTTCCTCGTCGCGCTGGTGGGATACTTTCAATTGCGCCTGGAGGAGCGGGAACGGCTGGAAAAACTGGAATTTGATGAACTGAACAAGGCAAAGGGGAGTGCGGCGCTGTTCAATCAGGATGCAGAAACGTTTTCGGCACAACGGTCGCGCGAACAATTCGAGCGCTTTTTTGTTCCAGCATTCACGGTTCTGTTATTCCTCGCGGAAATTGGCGCGATTTATTGGCAATGGCGTTACCTCGACAAAACTCGAATGCCGCTGGTGGAATCGCGAACGTTTGTGGGCGCGGCGTTGTACGGGATGCTGTTTTTGATTCTCTTTTTGCTCGGAAAATATGCCTCCGGCCTCGCGCGCATGGAAAACAACCGCACGCTCCGGGCGACAGCTGGGTTCATGCTGTTGAGCGCCTACGTTTCGGCAATCATGGCCGGAACGATCACGGCCACGACCTGGGGAAACCTGCCGCGAGCGGAATTATTCGTCGGACGCATTTTGTCGATCGTAATTGGTTTTATTGCGATCGAAACGCTAATCGGATTGATCTTCGAATTGTATCGTCCGCGCGTGAAGGGAAAAGCCGGTCGAGTGCTCTACGAAAGCCGCTTTGTGGGATTGCTGGGACAGCCCGAAGGGATTTTGAAGACGGCGGCGCATGCGGTGGATTACCAGTTTGGTTTCAAGGTTTCGGAAACATGGTTCTATAAGTTTCTCGAGAAATGGGTCGTGGTGATTGGTTTGACGCAGGTGGCGATTCTCTTTTTGTCCACGTCGTTCGTATTTATTGAAACGGGCGAACAGGCGTTGCTGGAACGATTTGGCAAACCAGTGACCGGGCGCGAGGTGCTCAATCCGGGAATGCACGTGAAATTGCCGTGGCCAATGGACAAGGTCTATCGCTATCGCACTGAGCAGATCCAGAGTTTTGTTATTGGCGTAGTGCCCGAAGAGGGCGAACACGAAGAGAAGACGGTCGTCTGGAGCGTTGCGCATGAGAAGGAAGAAAACCTGATTGTCGCGAGCCACGATCATGCGGTGGCTTCCACCAACGCTGATAAGAGTCCGCCAGTGAATTTGTTGTCGGTGGGAATTCCCGTGCAATATCAGATCACGAATCTTACGGCCTGGGCCTACAACAACGAAGATCCTAATTCTCTCCTGCAAAAAGTCGCAACGCGGGAAGTGGTGCGTTACCTCGTGAGCGTCGACTTGAATGACATTATGTCCCAAGGTCGCGCGGCGGCGGCGGACGTTTTGCAGACGAAAATCCAGCAGGCGGCAAATGAGCGTGAGCTGGGAGCGAAAATTATTTTCGTCGGATTGGAAGATATTCATCCGCCGGTGGCTGTGGCGGCTTCTTATGAACAGGTGATTGGAGCGCGACAGGCACGCGAGGCGCGCATCCTCGGAGCGCGCGCGTATGAAATTCAAACGAATGCCATGGCGCGAGCGGAATCGTTCCGTCGCCTGCGTCAGGCCGACGCGGATCAGCAACGACTCCAGGTGAGTGCTTTGGCTCGAGCGGCCTCGTTCACCAATCAATTACCAGCGTACCAGGCGTCGCCGAGCGTTTATGCGCAGCGCGCTTACTTGCAGACTTTCGCACGCGCCAGCGCCAATGCGCGGAAATATATCATTGCGACGACCAACAGCACGGACGTCATCACACTGAACCTCGAAGACAAGATTCGCCCGGACCTGGGCGAGATGATGCTGCCGAGTGGAAAGAAATAATTTTATGAAGAGAAAACTCACAGTTGTAATTGGTGGGCTATTACTGGTGATTTTGGGAGCGCTCCTGTTTTGTTATCAGGTGCGCAAATCCGAAGTCGCCGTCGTGACCACCTTTGGCAAAGTGACAGCGAAGGAAGATAAGCCGGGCCTTTATTACAAAATGCCGTGGCCGATCCAAAAGGTGCACAAACTTGACCAACGCATCCAGAACGTCGACGGCAAGTTTGAAGAAACGTTGACCTCCGACGCTTTCAACCTTTTGGTCATGACGTATGTGGGCTGGCGAATTAATGATCCCGCTGCGTTCTATCCAAAATTTGCCCGTGATGGTGGCGATGCCGAGGGAACGATCCAGGAAGCGGAGAAAACGTTGGAAGCAGTCGTGCGCAGCGCGAAGAATGAAGTCGTTGGACAACATCCATTTTCGGATTTCATTTCCACGGACGAAAAGAAACTGAAGTTCGGCGAAATCGAAGCCGACATTCTGCAGAAGGTGCAAAGCCGTGTGGCAGCGAATAATTACGGGATGGAAATTAAATTTCTCGGGATCAAAAAGCTTGGCCTTCCGGAAAGCGTGACCCAGAACGTTTTTGAACGAATGCAGAACGAACGACAGGTTCGCGTCTCGGCCATTCAGTTCGAAGGTGAGGAACAGGCGATCAAGATTCGTTCCGGAGCCGACCGCGAAAGCGCCCGTTTACTGGCCGACGCCGAAGCGGAAGCGACGCGCATCCGCGGACAGGGCGAAGGCGAAGCGGCGAAATCATTTGCGGTGTTTCAGCAGAATCCCGAACTCGCCAATTTGATTTTGAAGCTGAATGCACTCGAATTGACCTTGAAAGACAAATCAACGCTGGTTCTCGATCAGAGCACGCCTCCGTTCGATTTATTGAAGTCCGATCAGAAAAAAGGAGAAAAGAAATAAGAGCTTATGAGCGACGCGCACGAACATAAGCACAATCACGAGACGCCGAACCCGGCTAATATTATGCCGGAGGATACGGGGTCGCGCGCTCTGGAAGATGCGCTGAAAAGCAGCTTCTTCATCGTCCAGATTGTCCTGATCGCATTGGTGATCGTATTTCTGAGCTCTGGATTTTTTCAGGTCGGCGCACAGGAACGCGCTATTATCCTGCGTTTTGGCCGGCCGGTCGGAGAAGGGGAAAAAGCGCTCCTCGGACCTGGCGCTCATTGGGCTTTCCCTGCTCCCATCGATGAAATTAAACGCATTCCTGCGGCGCAGATTCAAGTAGCTATGTCGACAGTCGGTTGGTATGCGACCACGCCGGAAATGGAAGCGGCCCACGCGGAACCTCCTGCGGGACCATCGCTGAACCCTGCTATTGATGGTTACACATTAACTTCGGATGCGAACGTGATTCATGCTCGTGCTACCGCGCGTTATCGCATTACGGATCCTTTGGGATTCCATTTTGAATTCGCCAACGCACCGGATTTTGTCACGAACGCACTGAACAACGCGCTGCTGTTTGCGTCTTCGCGATTTACCGTCGATGATATTCTGACGCGCAAAGCGGTGGCGTTCCGCGAAACGGTTTCGAAGCGCTTCACTGATTTAATCGACGATCAGCGCCTCGGAATCGTAGTGGAGCAAATCGATATTCAATCCATTCCGCCACGTCAATTGCAGGCCAAGTTCAACGAAGTCATCCAGGCCAGCGTGAAGCGGGACGATGGTTTGAACAAGGCGCGGAGTTACGAAAACGAAGTTTTGAGCAAAGCACGTGGTGAGGCGGAGTCGCGGATCAATGCCGCTCAAGCGGAACGTCAGCGACTTGTTCAAATCGTGAGTGCAGAAGCCAAGAAGTTTTCTGATCTTCTGCCGGAATACCAAAAGAACCCGGAACTGTTTACGCAATTGCGCCAGACCGAAACATTGCAGCGCGTCATGGCAAACGCTGAAGAAAAGTTTTTTGTGCGGAGCAGGGAAGACGGAAAGCCGGTGGAACTGCGTTTGCAGTTGGGGCGCGAACCTTTGAAACCGGCAACTGCCACGCAACCTTAATTTCGCCGTTATATGCAAGTTACTTCATTACTGAGCCAGCAGGAGGAGCATAAGCATGCTCACGGTAAATCCTGCACCAGCTGTGGGCATGATCACGAACACACGATTGTTCCGCTCTGGCAGACGATTATCGGATTGGTTTTCATCGTGAATTCGTTCCTTGTGGAATGGCTCTTCCGCGATACGTCGGCATTGTCTCAACTCGGCAAAGCGCCAGACAACATTGTAGCCAGCTTCAGCGCGATGATCGGGGCCATTATTCTTGGAGTTCCCATTGTCGTAACCGCTGTGAAAGATCTTCGACGTGGTTCTTTAACGACCAATGAACTCGTAGCGCTCGCCGTGATCGCCTCGTTTGGATCTGGTCATTACCAGGAAGCTGGTGTGGTGGCGTTCTTCATGTTGCTCGGACAAATTATCGAAACTCGCACCGCCGAAGGGGCGAGAGCTTCGATTGAATCCCTGATTAAACTGACCCCCGCAAAGGCGCGTCGGATTGTTGGCAACGGAGAAGAGGAAGTACCAACAAGTCAGTTGAAAGTGGGTGACGTGATTCGAATCCGTCCCGGAGACAATATTGCTGCCGACGGCGTTATCGTGAACGGACAGGGTTCAATCAACCAGGCAAACATTACGGGTGAATCCATTCCGGCTGATAAAAAGGCAGGCGATGAAGTGTTTGCCGGGACACAGAACCTGAATGGCGTCCTGGAAGTGAAGGTAACGCGAGCCGGCGAAGACACAACGCTGGGCAAGGTTCGCGATCTGATTTTGGCGGCGGAAAAAACAAAACTGCCGATCATGCGCATCATTGACCAGTACATGGGCTACTACACGCCGCTGGTTTTAGTTATTGGAGCATTGGTTTGGGCCTTCACTCAGGATTTGAGTCGTGTCATTGCTGTTTTCATTGTGGCTTGCCCATGTGCTTTTGTTTTGGCCACGCCGACGGCAATGGTGGCTGCTCTTTCAGCGGCTGCTCGTTTGGGAATTCTGATTAAGAACGTGGCTGATATTGAACTAGCCGCGAAAATCAACGCGTTCGTGTTCGATAAAACCGGAACACTGACGACAGGCCGCCTTGCGGTTTCGCGTCTTGCTCCACTGGGTGAAACGCAACCCGCTGACCTCTTACGAATTGCCGCATCGGCGGAGCGCTACAGCAATCACCCCACTGCAAAAGCGTTGGCCCAACTGGCAGGTGAGGCCGGTGTTCCGCTCGCCGAACCAAAGGATTTCTCTGAGACAGCTGGACGCGGTGTCAAAGCCAACGTCGATGGCGGGACGATCTTTGTTGGTCGCGCGCAGTGGTTGAAAGACAACGGGATCACTGAGGATTTCGTCAAATCGGTCGATCTGAATGAGACCGAAGGATTCAGTCTGATCTTTGTTTCACGCAACGGAAAATGCATTGGCTGGATTGGTTTGCAGGACCAAACACGAACGGAGGCGGCGGAGTCCCTTGCTGAACTGAAACAAATTGGCGTTCGTCGTATCGCCATGGTTTCTGGTGACCGTCAACCGGTGGCAATTCGCGTGGCGAAAGAAATTGGTTGCGAAGAAGTCGTAGGTGACTGTCTGCCGCAGAACAAGGTGGATTTTGTGCGGACCACGAAAGCGAAAGGCTATCGTGTCGCCGTTGTCGGTGATGGCGTGAATGACGCGCCCGCCCTTGCGGCTGGTGATCTTGGTATTGCGATGGGCGCTGCCGGCAGTGAGGTGGCTATTCACAGCGCCACGATTGCTTTGATGAATAATGATCTTCGCCGTTTGCCGTTCCTGGTGAAGCTTTCACGGCAAACTCGTTCTATCATCAATCAAAATTTCCTGTTGGGCGTTCTGTTTGTAATCGGTGGCCTGGTTCTGGCCGCGATGAAAATAATCAATCCAATCATCGCTGCTGTTCTCCATGTCGTCGGTTCCCTGTTTGTCGTGTTCAACAGTGCCCGCCTGGTTCGTTCCGGCGAGGAGTTGGAGCCTTATAGTCCTGTCAACGTTGAAGCTAAGCCAGACGCGGGTGCTCATGTCCATGATCACCATCATGAAGCTGTGCCTGCCTTGGCGAAAGCCTGAGCACCATGATTGTTAGCGAAAATTCTCAAGTGATGGAACCTGTGCGCTCCACGGAAAACGTTATCGCGGTCCGCGGCCTGACAAAGGTTTTCAAAGACTTTTGGGGGCGTCCCAAAGCGCGAGCAGTTGACAACGTCGACTTTGAAGTGCGTCGCGGGGAAGTATTCGGTCTCCTGGGACCGAACGGCTCCGGCAAATCGACCACGATCAAGATGTTGCTTGGCCTTTTGTATCCAACCAAGGGGCATATCGAAGTTTTCGGGAAATCTCCGCGCGATGTTAAAACCAAAGCTCGGATCGGTTATCTGCCTGAGGAGTCGTATCTCTATCGTTATTTGAATTCCGCGGAAACGTTGAGCTTTTTTGGCAGTTTGTTTGATCTGCCTCCTGCCGAACGTCAGAAACGGGCAGAACAGTTGATGGACATGGTGGGATTAAATCAAGCTCGCACGCGGGTGGTCGGCGAATTCTCCAAAGGAATGCAGCGACGCATTGGATTGGCACAGGCCCTGATCAATGATCCGGATCTTGTCATTCTTGATGAGCCCACTGCGGGCCTGGACCCCATCGGTTGCCGTGAAGTAAAAGATTTGATTTTGGCCCTGGCCCGTCGTGGCAAAACGGTCATTCTCAGCAGTCATTTGTTGAGTGACGTCGAAGATGTTTGCGATCGGGTGGTGATCTATTACGGCGGGAAGATACAGGCGATGGGAACACTGCAGGAATTGTTGGTAAAGCCCGATTCGGTTCGTATTACCACGCCTGTGCTCCCACGCGAAACGCTGGAAAAAGCGCTGGAGATTCTGCGACGTGAAACCGGGGAAGGCAATGTGCGGGTCGATAATCCTACGCAAAATCTGGAAAGCTACTTTTTAAGTGTCGTTGAACGAGCGAAGGCGAATGCGGCGGAAACGTCTGGAGCTACGTCCGGAGCACGTGTGGCGGAGTATCTTCGTGGGGTTGAGAATGCCGAGGCTTCCTCTGCGAAGGTGTTGGAGAAACTGACTTTGCCGCAGATCAAAGAAGAAACAAAAACCGTCGAAGCAAAACCTGAAGAAAAGGTGGATCAGCAAAAATTGGGTGCTCTAACGAAACCTTCGGAGCAAAAGCCTGCTGAAACTTCTGAGCCCAAAATTGTTCCGACGACCTCTTCTGAAAAGCAGGCCGATCTTTCCAAGGCGAACGAAAAGCTATCTTCGTTGTTAGGCGGTAAAAAGAATTCCTGATTCGATGAAGCGAGTTAACGCCATTGTCTGGTTAACCTTCAAAGCCGCATTTCGCTATCGGCTTTTTTGGGTGCTGACGGTGATCCTTCTTGGGTCCGTGATCGCTTTGCCAATCATTATCAAAGACGACGGCACTGCGCGTGGATTTACCCAGATTCTTTTGACGTACACGCTCGGCATCATCACGACTTTGCTTGGCATCGCTACCCTTTGGATTTCCTGTGGTGCCCTCGCTCGCGATATTGAAGAGGCGCAAATCCAGATGGTTGTGACCAAACCCATCGCACGATGGCAAATCTGGTTGGGGAAATGGATTGGGCTTGTCCTTTTAAATGCCTTGCTTCTGGCGGTTGCGGGTTCGAGTGTCTGCTTTCTGTTGCAATGGCGCGCAAAGCGACTACCTGAGGCCGAACAGCAAATTCTACGGAATGAAATCTTCATCGCGCGAGGTTCTCTTAAGGAACCAATCGAGGATACGACGGCAGCGGTCGATGCTCTTTTGAGGAAAAGAATGGAGGAGAGCAAGGTGGCAAACGTCGATGTTCAGTTTGTTCGCAAGGAGTTGGAATCGCAGATCAAGGCAGCGCAACAGGTTGTTGAGCCAAATTATGCCCGGCGCTGGACAATAGATTTTGGGCTGATGAAAAATCTCTTGCGTGACCAGCCGCTCACATTGCGAATCAAATTTCAGTCGCCTGAGGCCAGGTCGTTGGGCGATCCGCCAACTTATCGTGCCTATTGGGTGATTGGTCCTCCTGAAGCCAGTAATCAACGACGCGCAGATATGCCAAGTGTCGCGGCGGGAACATTCCATGAATTCCCTATTCCTCCGAATCTTTGGGACGAGAACGGGAAGCTCACTATCGAATTTCGAAATTACAACAAAGTATCTCTTTTGTTTCCGCTGGAGGACGGTTTGGAGGTGCTTTATCGCGAGGGGGGATTTGCTCTTAACTTCTTCCGTGGACTCGGAATTATTCTTTGTTGGTTGGCTCTGCTTGCCGCGATTGGCCTTTGTGCCGCAAGTTTCCTTTCCTTCCCTGTGGCGGCGTTTTTCTCGGTCGCAGTGTTGGCCGTTGGTCTCTCTGGCGGCACTTTAAGCAAAGTCGTCGAGGATAGATCGTTGACGGGATTTGATCCGGAAAAAACTGTGGTCATGAACTGGGTGGACCGGGTAACTGTACCTGTTTTTCAAGGGATGTTGAAAGTGCTGAATCTTGTCGAGCAGTTTTCGCCGATTGATGCGTTAAGCACAGGGCGCAGTATTACCTGGACTCAGCTCAGTCTTGCCGTTTGGCAGATTGTTATTTTCCTTGGCGGCATTTTTGCGGTGTTCGGCATCGTTGTCTTTTCGCGGCGTGAATTGGCGCGTCCGCAGGTGAACGCATGAGATTCAGCGAAACAAAATTCTACAAGCCGACGCTCATCATTACGATGGTGGTGTTGTTATTTGCTGTTTCGTTTGCCCAGCGGCAGTTGAATCGGAGTCGCAGCAATCTCGGTTTGACTAAAGTAGCTCCCCTGGAAAATGCACCGCCTGTTCTCGCGTTCACGACGGTTGCGCTCGGCGGATTCCGGGGATTGATTGCGAATGTTCTTTGGATTCGTGCTGATGAATTGCAGGAGGATGATAAGTGTTTCGAGATGGTCCAGTTGGCCGATTGGATTACCAAACTGGAACCGCATTTCGTGCAGGTTTGGACGGTGCAGGCATGGAACATGGCATATAATATTTCCGTAAAATTCCGCTCACCTGACGATCGTTGGCGTTGGGTCCGACGGGGGATAGAACTGCTACGGGACGAAGGGATTCGTTATAATCCTGATGAGACGCTTCTTTACCGGGAGTTATCCTGGTTTTTTCAACATAAGATGGGACAAAACCTCGATGATGCGCACAAATATTACAAAGTGGAGTGGTTTCGAGAGATGGACAATTTGTTTGGCGGAAAGCCAAATTATGAACAGTTACTGAATCCCAAAAGTGATGCAGATCGTCAGCGGGTAAAGACACTGCGCGAAACCTACAAAATGGATCCGCAGATCATGAAGGAAGTAGACGAGAATTATGGTCCCTTGGAATGGCGTCTACCGGATGCACATGCCATTTACTGGGCCGAAGTCGGACGCCGTCGCGGTAAGAAACAGGACCAGGGCACTCTTTATCGTTCCATTTATCAAACCATGCAGCTTTCGTTTGAGCGTGGTGGTGTCGACGAAAACAAAATTGAGCATAGCTTTTCCCTGCGACCGAACCTTGATGCGGTGGCGAACGTCAACAAAGCCTACGAGGAATTAATCAAGGGTGGTGAAGACAAGGATGCGCGCGAACAGCCGAGGACTGGCCATAAGAACTTCCTGAAAAAGGTTCCTTATTACCTGTACCTGTATAATCGGCAGAAAGAAGCTCAGTACTGGTTTGATTACCTCAAAAAGACGTACCCCGGGACCGTTCCAGAGAATGTAACCCTCGATGAATATGCCATGCAAAGTGTCATTGAGATTACAAAGGACACCGACGTGAATAAAACCACGGCAGCGATCAGCGGTTTGTTGGTCCAGTCGTGTTTGGCATTGATTGAAGATGAAGATGATCGGGCGTTGAATCTGGAGCGCCTGGCCAGCGGCATTTACAAAAAGTTTACGGAAAAAGTACAAGGCGCAGAAACTCGCGTGGGTTTACGCCCACTGCCGATGATAAAAGCGGACGTTTTGAAAAATCTGCTTGATCCCGAACATGGTCTGATGCCGGAAGCAGCTGCCCGGTTGAAGACCAAGCTGAATCTTCCTGCGAATTCCGGCCCTGCCACACCAGAAGCGAAGGGGTTGCCGGTTACTCCAAATTGAGATTAAATCGAGTGGCTTAGTTGACGGCAGAGGGTAACATTAGAAATCCATGAATTACGGGCCGACGACTGATCCCAAGTTTCTGAAAACAGTGGAATCCTGGTTCCAAACGCGTCCCGAGATTTTAGTGCTGATCCGTTATTCTCATTCCGCTGGGTCGAGAGCGTTTGAGTTCTTTTCTTCATTCGACCAATTTTCGAATCGTTTAAAGCAGTTGCCGTGTCTCGCATGTGTTACGGCGTTTAAACAACCACAGCTTCCTCTACGGGGTGTTGTCGATGAGAAGTTTGTCGCAAGATGTCTGAAAGATATTCCTGACGGAACTGAATATCTCGTTACAGAAATGGTGCCACGTGTTTACGGTGACAAATCCTGGTTTCATCATGCATCCGGTGAATCGCATTTGGAATTGCAGGATGACTTGGAAGAATCACTCGGCGTTCAGGTCGCCGCTGGAACATTTCCTCCGCTGGTGGAAGGTGACGAAGATGTTATTTCGGCGGTCGTTCCTGACGAGCACGGCCTGGCCGGAATTGGGATTTATTAAGACCTCGCCGCCATGATGTATGTAACAACGTCTTTCCATTACGGAAAAACTTGTTCTACACTGCCGGATTCGTAATGGAGTTGCGTCATCTAAAATACTTTATCGCTGTTGCGGAGGAACTGAGTTTCAGTAGAGCGTCTGAACGCGTCCGGGTAGCACAACCCGCTTTGAGCGCCCAAATTCGTACCCTCGAGGAGGAACTTGGAGTGCAACTGTTGGAGCGACACAGTCGGGGCGTTGCGTTAACCCAGGTCGGTAAAATTTTCCTCGCGGAAGCACGGGAGACTATCAAACAAGCCGAGCGAGCTGCTACATCTGCGCAAGAGGCGGCCCGTGGACTGCTCGGCGAGCTACGCATCGGTTGTATCACAAGCTATACCAACGAACATCTCCTGCGACTTGTCCGGGCCTATCGTTCTGCATTCCCGAAGGTTGATCTCCGTTTTTTTGATAAAACTCCCGCGGGATTGGAAGAGGCGGTCGTCAACAATGAAGTGGATGTAGCATTCGTGCGTCCACCCGTGCGCGATGAAAATCTACAGGTGCGTGTTGTAGAACACGCGGAGATGGTCCTGGTCATGCCCGGCGCTCACCCGCTCGCATCTGCTCGCGAAGTCACATGGGAACAGTTGGAGAATGAAACATTTATTCAATTATCGGATCAGGAATCTCCCGGCTTTAACAGCCGCTTCCGTGAATATGCGCTGAAGGCAGGATTCATCCCGCGCATAACGCAATATGGTCATGAGATGCATTCCATTTTATGGCATGTTGAAGTCGGGCTTGGAATTGCGGTAATGGTTTCGGGAATGAAAGATTTGCTCCGACGCGACCTTGTAATGAGGCATTTTAAAAAGCCTGTTCCAACAATTGAAACGTTACTCGTCTGGCGGAAAGATGATAAATCTCCTGCCGTTCGCGAATTTGTAAGGCTGTCCAAGTTGTATCTTTCAGCTGAATAGGAAGTGGGCGCCATAATTTGAAGCGATAGCTCCTCTAGCAAACTGGTATTTGTCAGATCTTCGATTTTTCGTTTTCCTTTGGAGAACCATGCGTCACTTCTCGTGATGCAACAAACAACCATCTCATCCATATTTTTTATGCCCCCGATCCGCCCCGTCTGGATCACATTTGACTGCTTTGGAACTCTTGTTGATTGGAATACCGGCTTTACAAATATTCTTCGCCCGATCTTTGGCGACAGGACGAAGGATGTAATAGCTGCGTATCACGAGTTCGAACGTTTGCTGGAGTTTGAAAAACCCCATCGTTCCTATCGACAAATCGTAACGCAGTCGCTCATGCGTGCTGCCGACCGTCTGAAGCTAACACTTTCGGAAACGCAGGCGAACGATTTGGCCGGTCAATGGGAGACAATGCCATTGTTTTCTGACGCCGAACTTTTGCTCGATGCTTTGCGGAGAATGGGGTTCAAACTGGCCGTTTTGACGAACTGCGACGAAGACATGTTTGAAAAGACGCATCGACGATTTGAAAAACCTTTTGACCTTGTCGTGACGGCGGAAACGGTGCGGGATTATAAACCTTCTTCGTCACATTTTAGACATTTCTGGAGATTGAGTTCTGTTGACCGACGCGATTGGATTCATGTCGGCTGCAGCTGGTACCACGACATTTTGCCGGCAAGGGAATTCAATATCCCAAGAATCTGGCTGGACCGTGACGCTACCGGTGAGGATCCCCGGGCTGCCTCCATTCACATTCATTCGGGCAGCGAAGTTTGCTATGCCGTGCAAGTTCTTAGGAAAGCAATACAGCTTAACCCTTTGCATCTCGAATCATGGCATGTTTAATTGCCGCACCTATCGTGTGCTGCGACAACGGGGCTAAGCCATTTATCCAAATTTTTCTTCAGGAATCGATATTCTAAACTTTTCACCTCATTTGCAGCCGACCGAGATTGAACTGCCATAACGTTTGGCGATACCTCGGTTACGAAAGTTGTATAGCAAATCTTATTCTGGGTAGTTTTCCGGCAAAATGCCTGCTTAGTGCAGAAATGACAACGGGTGCGAGTTTTCATCCGTTTCGAAAAAACCATGCTTCGTTCCATCTTATTTTCCTTTGCCCTCGCGGGACTGTCCGCGGTCGCAGCTCCGACGAACGCCATTCTGTTTGTTACGCAACCCCCCATACCCCAGGATTTTACGACTATCGGGTCCGTTTTTGGAAATCACATGAGTGACGCCGAAAGTTGTGGGCGTGGAGGTGATCTCTGGATCCGTTATTCCGATGGGGGGTTGAAGAATCTGACGCGAGCGGCTGGTTATGGGATGTCCTGCGCCCAACATACAAACGGTATCGCGGTCCGACAGCCATGCGTGCACTGGAGCGGTACCAAGGCAGTTTTCAGCATGGTCGTCGGTGCTCCGAAGACCCAGTACGATTATAAAACTTTCTATTGGCAGCTCTACGAGATTACGAACTTCATTAATTCCAATTCCGTTCCCATTATCACCAAGGTTCCGAATCAACCGACGAATTACAATAACATCTCGCCGATTTACGGGACGGATGATCGGATCATTTTTTCGAGTGATCGGCCGCGCGATGGACAACGTCACCTCTATCCGCAATTGGATGAATATGAAGAGGCTCCTACCGTTACTGGATTGTGGAGTTTGAATCCTGCGAACGGCGATTTGTTTTTATTGAATCACGCTCCGAGCGGAGCCTTCAGTCCAATTCTCGACAGTGTCGGACGAGTGATTTTTGTACGCTGGGACCATTTGCAACGTGATCAGCAAGCCGACAGTGATGCTTTGGATGGGATCAGTTACGGGGCCTTCAACTGGAGTGATGAATCAATCAATTCGGTGGTAACGACAAACGTCACAGAAGTTTTTCCGGAGCCACGCGACGATCGTACGGACCTCCTGGCGGGTACGGGACTCGTCGGCCACTCTTTCAATCAATTCTTCCCATGGCAAATTAACGAAGATGGAACGGAGGAGGAAACGATTAACCATATTGGCCGTCATGAATTGGGTGGAAGCTATCGTCGAGCCAGTCACAACAACGATCCCAACATCGATGACCTTTATTATTTCGGAGATAAGTACAACACCAATACGATCAATAACTTTTTAATGATTAGCGAGGATCCGCGGACGAACGGTTTATTTTATGGGATCGACGCGCCCGAGTTCGGAACTCATTCCGGTGGCCAGCTTATCTCGTTGACCGGGGCAACGAATCTAAATGCCGATTTCATGCGGATCAGATATTTAACGCCGCGAGCCACGTCATCTCCTGCTGATTCTGACACTGTTCCGCCTAATCACACTGGTTTTTATCGCAATCCACTGATGACCACGGACGGTTACATGATTGCAGCCCATACGAGTCACAAGTTCGATGAAGGAGATACCGATCGCGAGTTTCCGACGTCACCTTTCGATTTTCGCCTGAAATTTCTTATCCTATCGAATGGATATTACGTTCCGAGCACGCCCCTCACCGGGGGCCTCACAAACAATTCAGTCTATTGGGATCCGGACTACCTGGTGACCCATACGAACAATTTTTGGGAACTGGATCCTGTTGAAGTCGTTGCTCGGCAACGTCCGAATCGCATCGAACCTCATATGGCCGCTCCAGAGTTGACCGCATTTGCAAATGCTGGTGTCGATGTTGATAGCTTCAAAAAGTATTTGAAAACACACGAGCTCGCGTTGGTGGTAAGCCGAGATGTAACGACACGGGATACAAACGATCAGATACAGCCGTTCAACCTGCGTGTTGCCGGAACAAATCATCAGACGATCGGAGCAACGGGAAAAATTTACGATGTAGCGTGGATTCAATTCTTTCAGGGTGATCAGATCCGAAGTCTCAATCATGGTCATCCCGATGACCCGAGTGACGGTCGCCGGGTGCTGGCACAACAGATGCATGACGCCGCTGTCGATAATCCCGTTCCATTGACGGCCGCCGCTGGAAGCGTGAAGCTGGGCGCCGACGGCTCAATGGCAGCTTTGGTGCCGGCTCGTCGAGCGCTTTCGTGGCAACTCACCGATACAAATAACGTCGGCGTTGTGCGCGAGCGCTATTGGTTGACGTTTCAACCTGGGGAAATTCGAACCTGTGCAAGCTGTCATGGCATTAACACTTCGGATCAAGCAGGTCATCCGGTTCCAACGAATACTCCCTCCGCTCTCGTCAGCCTCTTGAATTATTGGAAAACAAATGTTGCGGCGCGCCCAACTATCGTCACATCGCAAACGAACCAGACTTTTCAGATCAGCTTTACGCGTCGACCAGCGGAAACCGGCGTGACATATCGAGTGGAGGCTTCATCCGATCTGCAAGGGTGGAATGAAATTGCGAGTTACGCCGGCACGAATATCGTCATTACGGCCCAGGCTGCTGAGATTTCACGTGTGGGATCACCCAAGGAATTGGTCACAGTGCGGGACCTCATTTCCTCCAGTTCCAACAAACGATTTTTACGCGTGAGGGTCACGAGGCCCTGAGGAAAACAGCGGTTGCTGAAGGTCAGAATGGTCTATCTTTCCTTCAGCAACTCTTCAATTTTGTTCTTCATCGCAGCGTAGGCCTTGTCGCCCGCAACGTATTGGCCACCCGGATGAATGTGACGAACGATTCCTTTGCGATCGATGAGAAAGCTGACGCTGGTAAAATCATGTTCTCCTCGATCCAGCCACCATTGATGCAACGTTTTCCATTCGGGATCAGTGGCGACGGGGAATTTAAAACCGAAATTCTTCGCGTAGGTTTTCACGTCTTCCTGTTTTAACGGTTCATCTCCTTTGTGATGATAAAATCCGAGCACCTGCAAACCTTGCTTGCCGTAACGGTCATCGAATTCATTTAAGGCGGGCGCGGTTGCCCGGCAATATGGACAGTCCGGTGCCGTCCACCAACGAATCAACACCACTTTTCCGCGCAGATCCTTCAATTGAAGTGGAGTGGAGTTGATCCAATTCGTAACCCCCCATTCCGGCGCAGGTTTATTTAAAAGAGATCCCGTGTCCGCGGCAAAACCGCCTGTAATCAATGCCCAAAATAGCAACAACGCTACTCTCATCTATTTACCATAACCGGTTTTTGGCGTGCCGTCCTCGTTCAGTTTGTTACACGCCCAAAGCAGTCCGCGAGTTACGAGATCCAGATATTCTTTCGTCTGCATGGTTTCGTTGAAGTGTCCCAGCGTCGTCCCGAAGACACGAGTTTTGCCGTAATGGTTGACCCAAATGCTCGGATGTTCGTCGCCGTCCTTTTTGGGCGTTAAGCTCTTGGCCAGGGGAGTGCAATCGGGCCAGACCTTTTTGATTTCATAAAGTTCATCTTCTTTGTCGTGCCATTTCGCCGGCCAGCCTTTCATGACGGGGTGCTCTGGTTTGATCGTGACAACATCGAAGCCTCGCCGCGCCTGGTGCCTGTATGAACTCACACCGAGCAGCTTGCGCCATTCGTCTGTGGTGGACTCACGATAGCTATGCATGGAGCAATGAATTACCACGGCGGGAACGCCGCTATTGGTGTGAGCGCTCACGATGCCTTCGATGAAGGGGACTTCGGTCACTTTGCCGGAACATTCGTTATGCACCACGACGTCGAAGTCTTTAATCCAATCTTTCTTTTCGTAGATGCTGAATTTGTGTTCTTTCTCCTCAGAGCCGCCTTCGTGGATTATCGTCCACACGACGTTCGCCCGGGAACTGATGCCTTCGGACAAAATCTTTTTCTGCGCCTCGTAGTCGTGACAGCAACCACCAGTGATCAACAGGGCTTTTAATGGTGCTGCTTTTTCGGCAGCGAGCAAGGTGGAACCAAGCAAGGCCACCGTGGCGAAGGAAATGATCCGGAGAATAGTTTTCATGATTAGGACGGCCTGACGACCTTGCCACTTTAAAGGTTACTGGAGAAGTCTGAATCGAAATATGTCTCTATGTCTCCGGCATCACACGATGTATTTAGCCAACTTTCTCTGACTTCGCTTCGCCAGAATCGGGCGTAGGTTGCGATATGAAAACGCTGATCGATGACTACCAGCAACATAGACTCGGCGTAAACCACCCCGTATCCGAAAGCACCGCGGACCTCGAGGATTTGCGTCATCGTGTGGAAATGTTGATGATTACTTGCCAGGCTTTGTGGGAAATTGTTCACGCCCAAACCGGAGTGTCGGAGGCCGAGATGTTGGCAAAGATGCAGGAGGTAGACGGCCGGGACGGAAGACTCGATGGAAAGATTGCGACGGGAATGTTGACTTGCCCTGTTTGCAACCGGCCAAATAATGCAACCAGTACCAATTGCATCTATTGCGGCGCGGTTCTGGACTCCACATTGGTTTGAAATCCCGGATATAAACCATCTTCCCATTTTCAAAACGGGCCCTAAACTGCGCCCGCATGACATCCGCCATCATAGTTGCCGCCGGGAAGGGGACACGCATGGGGCCGAACATCGATAAATTGTTTTTGGACGTCGCCGGACGTCCCGTAATTGCTCATACGTGGAATACTTTTGATCGAGCTGCGTGTATTGATGAAATCGTCCTCGTTGTTCGGGATGGAATGCAGTCTGCGTTCACCGAGCTGGCGCAGCAGAATGGATTTAAAAAGGCGTTTCGTCTTGTTCCAGGCGGAAAGGAACGTCAGGACTCCGTTTGTAATGGTTTGCAGGCTTTGTCTCCAAAAGCCGAAATTGTCGCCATCCAGGATGGGGCACGCCCTTGCACTTCCGTTGAGCTGATCGAAGCAACCGTCAAGGCCGCTCACGACGTCGGCGCGGCCGTCGCCGCCCAACCTGTTACCGATACGATCAAAGAATCTGCAGACGGGCAGATGATTTCCCAACACCTGGATCGTAGTCGACTTTGGGCGGTCCAGACGCCTCAGACGTTTCGGGTTGAAGTGATCCGCCGCGCATTAACCCTGATTCGGGAGAAGAATCTTTTGGTCACCGACGATACCGCAGCCTGTGAATTGATTGGCCAACCGGTCAAACTCGTTGCGTCTGCGAAGCCGAATCCCAAGGTCACTTTGCCGTCGGATTTACCCTATATCGGCATCCTCCTCGGCAAATAGGAGAACTGTCCTGAAATGAGGCGTTTAGGGGGCGGTTTAATCAACCGAAAAAACTTGGTTGCGCCGCTTGCGGTTGTATCATTCAGAAACTATTTTTCGTCAGCCAAGTATATGAAGAGACGATTCGTTTATGGGTTTGTCGGCCTTGTCCTCGGGCTGAATCTTTTTGTTGGGGCACAGATCTACATCTATTCCGCCAAAGCCTCTGAAAAGGACGATCCGTACGCAAATTATCGTTTGCTCTCCGAAGTGCTGGAAAAAGTCCGTCAGGAATACGTCGACGGGGACAAGGTTACTTACCAGGAGCTCATCCATGGCGCACTGAAAGGAATGCTTGGCACCCTCGATCCGCACAGTGAGTTCATGGACGTCAAGAAATACAAGGAACTCAAGGACGATACGCAGGGGGAATTCGGAGGAGTAGGCATTGTGATTTCGATGAGCAAGGAGAAGTACCTGACGGTCGTTGCTCCGATGGAAGATACTCCTGGCTTCAAGGCGGGCATCCTCTCGGGTGATCGCATCACGAAGATCGATGGGAAAAGCACGGAAAAGTTGACCCTCGAAGATGCGGTTAAACGTTTGCGCGGTGAACCTGGCACCGACGTAGCGGTTGAAATTTATCGTTCCTCCACGGCAAGCAAAGATGGCCAGGTGAAAGAATTCAAATTGACCCGCGCCGTGATCAAGGTGGATACGGTCAAAGACATCAACAGCAAACGCGAATTTCCTCTGGGCGAAAATGGCATCGGCTACGTTCGGCTGACCCAGTTCGGTGAACAAACGGCTTCCGATCTCGAAAAAGCTTTAAAGAAATTGGAAGAGCAGGGGATGCAAGCACTCGTTTTGGATTTGCGCGGTAATCCCGGCGGCCTTCTGGATCAGGCAGGACAAGTTTGTGAAAAGTTTGTTCCTCGTGGACAACTTATCGTTTCCACCGAAGGCCGTGGCTCAATGCAACGTTCGGAATATCGTTCTCATGGTGGGCGCCATCCTCAATTCCCGATCGCGGTGCTCGTCAACGGCGGCAGCGCCAGCGCTTCTGAAATCGTTGCCGGCTGTCTTCAGGATCTTCAGGCGGTCACTCATGCCATTGTCATTGGTGAACAGAGTTTCGGTAAAGGTTCCGTGCAAAGCATTCTGCCATTGCCGGATGGTTCGGCTTTGCGCCTGACGACGGCGAAATATTACACGCCCAGTCACAAGGTCATTCATGAACACGGTATCACTCCTGACATCATTGTTCCGATGAGCGATGACGACGAACGTGATCTTGCGTTGAAACGTTCTCCCGGCGGCCTTGAAACTTTGGAAGAGAAGGACCGTGAGCGGATCAAGAGTCTTCGTGACGTTCAGCTCGACCGCGCCACGGACGTTCTGAAAGGCGTTTTGCTCTACAGCCAGCGCAACGGCCAAAAAACCGATAAAGTTGCTTCGAAAAATTAGTAGCGCTTTCGTTCTCGTGACGTTTTAAATCAGCGGTGGTTAACAACCACCGCTTTTTTGTTTCATGCGTATCCTGGCCATTGAAAGTTCCTGCGACGAAACCAGCGCCGCCGTCATCAAGGACGGAACGGTTGTTTCGAATGTCGTTTCCTCGCAGATCAAGCTGCACGCTGAATATGGCGGGGTTGTGCCCGAACTGGCTTCCCGCGAACATCTGCGCAATCTTATCCCGGTCACCAATGCGGCACTGCATGAAGCCGGGATCAAAGCGAGTGATCTGGATGCCGTCGCGGCGACGCGTGGACCCGGCTTGCCGATGGCGTTAATGATTGGTCTCAAAGCGGCGCAAGGCATGGCCTTTGCGCTAAACAAACCGTTCCTCGGGATACATCATCATGAAGCGCATCTTTATTCGCCATGGATTACGGGCAAACCACCCCGTGCGGATTTCGAAAATCTACAGCCCAATATTTCTCTTATCGTCAGTGGAGGACATACGATGCTGGTCCACGTGGAAAAGGAACTGCATCATCGCGTCCTCGGTTCCACGCTCGATGACGCGGCGGGCGAATGTTTCGATAAAGTGGGCAAACTGATGGGGCTGCCTTATCCAGCCGGTCCAGAGATTGATCGATTGGCGGAGCAGGGGAATCCCATTGCTTACGACTTTCCTCGTCCCATGCTCACGGACCCAAATGATGATTTTAGTTTCGCGGGCTTGAAAACATCCGTTCGCTATTTCCTGCAAAAAAATCCTGAGCTGTTGAACGATTCGCAAAAGATCCGTGACTTATGTGCGAGTGTGCAAGCGGCGATCGTCGAGGTGTTGGTAAAGAAAACAATCCGTGCCGCCAAACGCCTTAAGGTCCAATGCGTCACCGCGTCGGGTGGTGTGACGTGCAATCGGGCTCTGCGAAAACAGCTCGCGGACGCCTGCGCGAGCCATCGCTTCATGTTGCGGGTCTCGGAAAAAGCCTTTTGCACGGACAACGCCGCGATGATCGGTATTCTCGCTGAACGAAAACTCCTGGCGGGCACGCCAGGCACTTCACTCGATGCAGAGATTGAACCCGGCTGGGCCCTCGAAGAATCGTTGGAACAATCTTAAATTTTTCATTTCAATCATCGTCGAACCGATATGCGTTTGAGTTTAAAAACCTTTGTCATCCCGATCATTTCTCTGCTCGCGTTGCCTCTGTTCGCAGAAAAAGAATTTCCGCACATTCGCCTCAAGCAAACGTACGCAAACGTCCAGATGAAACGCCCGGTCTGGCTCTGTGAAATTCCAGACGGCAGCAAACGGATCGTGGTGGTGGAACAGGCCGGACGCGTGCTGATCATGCCGAAAGATCGACAGGGATCGCAGACGAATGTCTTTTTCGACATCACTGACCGCAAGCCATTCGACAAAAATGAGGAAGGACTCCTCGGCCTGGCTTTTCATCCAAAATATAAAAAGAACGGCAAGTTTTACGTGTTCTATTCGCAGCAGGAACCGAAACGCAGCGTGGTTAGCGAATTTCGCGTTTCGAAAAATCCTGATATCGCCGATCTCTCCACTGAACGCATCCTCATGCAATGGGAACGGCCGAATTGGAATCATGACGGCGGTCAAATTGATTTCGGTCCGGATGGTTACCTTTACATCAGCACCGGCGACGGTGGCGGTAAGAACGATCAGTATGGAAACAGCCAAAAACCCGACACGCTCCTCGCCAAAATGCTTCGCATTGACGTTGATTCCCGCAAGGATTCATTGCCGTACGGCATTCCTCGCAGCAATCCGTTCGTGAAGGATAAAAACTTTCGTCCTGAGGTTTACGCGTGGGGTTTGCGCAATCCGTGGCGATTCAGCTTCGATCGCAAAACCAAAATGCTGTATTGCGGCGATGTCGGGCAGGACAAATGGGAGGAGATCGACATCATTGTGAAGGGCGGAAATTACGGCTGGAATTATCGCGAAGGCTTTCACGATTTCCGCGATGACATTCCGAAGGATACAAAATTCATTGATCCAATCCTGGAGTATCCGCACAACGCGCAACTGAGTACGAACCATCTGCCGGGCATCAGCATCACCGGGGGATATGTGTATCGTGGGAAGAAGATTTCCTCCCTGCGGGGAATTTATTTATATGCCGACTGGGGAAACGGCACGCTTTGGGGCCTGCGTTATGAACATGGAAAAGTGACTCAAACCGGTGTTCTTGAAATGGCTCCCAAAGTTTTCCCGCCGCGCCAGATCTCAAGCTTCGGCGAAGATGCCAGCGGTGAACTTTATCTTCTCGGCTACGATCACAAGATTTACGAACTCGAAGAAGTTTCTCCGACCCGAACGGCGCAAAAATAAAAGGTAGGGACGCGTCGCCGCCCGCGTCCCAATTATTGCCCGAGTTTTTCTCCTTCCTAAGGTCGTTGTCCGCGTACGCGGTCCCAACGATTTGCTTTAACGAACTTAGTTGGCTGAGTCAGGGACGCGTGCGGCGAAGCGTCCCTGCCCAGATTGCAGGCTTATGCGTGTGTGTTCACCGTGATCGGCTCGGACAACGCGGACTCGCCGCCGTTGTTCACGGCTGTGATCGCGATATCCACTGCCGCATTCGCGGGCAGATTCTCGAGGGTGAAGTCGAGGTCTGCGGGCGAACCGACGGTTTCATAGTCCGCATTGGAACCATGAATCTTCATCCAGACGCGGTAGTAATCCGCGCGAGCTGAAGCGTCCCACTTCGTCGAGGCTGCGGTTGGTCCGATGAGAATCGCGGAGAGGCCTGTTGGGGCTTCCGGCGTTTCCGTCGCATCCGGCTTGTTGAAGCCGAATGTCGTCCAACGATTATCCAGCCCGCTCATGCGCATGCTTAACTCCTTGACCAGATCACTGAGGCGTTTGCGCATTGCGTCGGCTTTTTCATCACGGGTCTCGAGGAGATCGGACACAATCGTCGACTGATGATTCACCTCGTGGACCGCCGTTTCCAGTTCGGTAAGCAATGTCTGCGCTTGTGACGCCGTGATATCCTTGCTCTCGATTTCCAGTGCCGGATTGGCGAGGAGGAAACCGTGGAAGAAGGTCAGTACTTGGGTGACTTCTTCCGCAGTGCGTGGAATCGACAGAGCGCCGACGAGACCAGTGTTGTCCCAGCTTTGATTATACTCCGAGCCCAAATAGGGCTTGAAGGTATCGCGGCCGAGGGTGAGGAACATGCGGCTGGTTTCGAGCTTGGTGTTGGCGGTCGTGCGGCGTGTGGACAACTCGGTTTTGCCGAGGCCATAAGCCATGATCGCGTCCGTCAAAGCGACGATATCAGCGTTAATGTTCGTTTGTGTGTTTTGCAGCAACGGGAGTGCTGCGCCGTATAAGCCCGCGCCATAAGCCGCTTGTTTAGCTGCGGTCACGAGTGCAGGAACTGATGTTGTTATTTTATTTTGCATATGTTTTTTCTTTCTACATTTTGCGTCGTTTCACGGTTCTCTTAAGAAATAGAAAACAGTTCTACTTCCTTCGGAGCCAGGCGACATGCCTGCGGTTAAAAACCGATCCATTACTCCAACGCGGTTTACTGACTAACTGACAGACATCCGACATCCGTCTTCTGACCTCTGTCTTCCGTCTTTCGCGTTCACGTTTTCACGTTTCACGCCTCACGAAGCAAATCCCCTGTCGGTCACAGACAACAAAAGCGTGCCTGTCAGACCCGTGACTGGAATGGGGTTTGTGCCATCCCGATCTTCGTGTGTTCTTTGGAACGACTCGCGTCCCATCGAACGAAAACCTTTTTGCCAAAAACGTGGTGGGTTACATAAGGCCAGAAGTTGGTACCAAATTCTGGCCTCCCCTTGACACGCCCGTCGTTATTGATCGAAATCGCTAAAATATTTTTTCAATTTCGACCGTTTTTTTAACGACGGCCCGGCATTTTTCAGCCGGTTTCGATGTTTTGAGGCCCAACTTTGAACTTTAAACATTCAACTTTGAACCCGAGCGCCCCTCGCGCTCCATCGAACGTGAATGAGTATTTCAGAAAACAGGCCAGGGGGGTGATGACAGGATGTTCCGGAACATGTTGTCACCACCTGAGAGCATTGATTCTATTGATCGGAATTGAGGTGCGTCATTTTCTTCTTGACGAACATCGGCTAAAAAGGGGCGGCGAAATCCGCCATCGAACGGTGATGGAGCGCGGCCTTCAGCCCGCATTGGTGTGGGGACGTCCACGTCGCAAGTGATTAAAACAATCGAACAGCTTAAGGGGACGTGGACGTCCCCTCTCCGGGGTGATTGCGAATTTTTCACGCAGGCTCTGAACGCGACGCTCCCGGGGTGGTCCGTCGGCCGTGGCGCCGCCTTTTTTGCCTGCAAAACATCGAAACTTCCTAACCTCTTGATTTACAGGTTCGTGGCGACGATTTCCCGCGGGAAATCGCGATTTCCACTTTGGAAAAAAGGATTTCCCGTGGGAAAACGAAATTTCCAACTTGGAAAAACCGATTTCCCACGGGAAAACGAGATTTCCACTTTGGAAAAA
>CBHTTJ010000064.1:0-26412 GCA_966095605.1 uncultured bacterium
AGTTCTGCATGGGGACTTGGTTTTCCTGCGGTCACGGTTGGCCAGATATCTTTGCCGTCGATCGGTAACTTTTGTTTGAGCGAAGCCCCGGTCAAGTTAAGCAACGTCGGATACCAGTCGACGACGTGCATCATCGCTTTCACTTCGGTTCCGGGTTTGACATGGCCTTCCCACGTCACGAATGCACATGTTTTTACTCCGCCCTCGTAGACCGAACCTTTTCCACCTCGTAGCGGACCGTTACTGGTCACCGTTCCTGGTTTGTATCCGCCGTTGTCGCTGGAAAAGATGATCAAGGTATTCTTGCGGCGTCCGGTCTCTTCGAGTGCCGCGATAATTTTCCCAATCGCTTCATCCATGGCGGCGATCATCCCGGCATAAGTGCGGCGTGGATCTTTTAGATGTTGGTAAGGTTCCTTGTACTTTTCCGGGGCCTGAAACGGATAATGCACCGCGTTGAACGGAACATAGAGAAAGAGAGGCTTATCCTTCGGTTGATCGTGAATGACTTTCACCGCTTCCCGACCAATCAACTCCGTGGTGTAGCCCTGGTCGTAATTCGTTTCGCCATTGCGCCACCAATCCAGTTTGCCTTCACGCGTGTGCTCGAAATAATCCGTCATGCCGAACAGGAATCCATACCAGTGATCGAAACCGCGATGGTCTGGCCAATACTCTTTCGTGACGCTGCCGAGGTGCCACTTCCCGCAGATCGCCGTCGTGTAACCGACTTCGTGCAATGCCTGCGGCAACAATCGTTCTTCCAACGGCAAACCGTAATCCGCATGTGGAGAGATAATCCCGACCTGTAGTCCGTAACGCATCGGATAACGACCGGTCATCAACGCGCCGCGTGTCGGGGAACAAAGCGGCTGGACATAGAAGTTTTCCAAAGTAGCACCGGACCGGGCCAGGTTGTCGAGATTTGGTGTCTTGATTTCCTTGCCACGCCAACCAACGTCATACGATCCCTGGTCGTCCGACAGAATATACAAAATGTCCGGCTTTTCCGCCCCGTGACTTAAGCCGCAAAAAAGAAGCACGCAGGCGACTCGAATAAAAAAAGTTGGTAAGCGCATGGAATTCAGGTCATATCCGTCAATGTTTCAGACTGGTAACGAACCTTAAACGTTACGCTGAGTTTCAAACGATCGCTTTGACTAAATTTTTGCATGAAAACCACGAACCTTTTCCTGCTCCTGATTTGTTTCTTCACCACGGCCGCATCCGCTGAAAAGTTGCATTGGCGCAATGCCAGGGAATTAACCGTCGAAGGGCAGGGTTGGACGGATACGAAGGATGTCTATGATCGTTTCCCGGCGCGCGCCGAAAAATTGATTCGGCCTGCTGTCTGGAGTCTGAGTCATGATTCCGCGGGGATGTGTGTTCGTTTTCTTTCGGACGCACCGGAAATCACGGCGCGTTGGATTTTACGCAAAGAGAATCTCTCCCTGATGCATATGCCGGGGACGGGCGTCAGCGGCCTGGATCTTTATCTCAAAGACGAAAAAGGATGGCATTGGGTCGGAGCGGGACGACCAAAGCAGTTTGCCACGAATGAAGTGACGCTGGCGAAAAGTTTGAAGCCTGGACTGCATGAATACGCATTGTATCTCCCGCTTTACAACGGCGTGCGCGAGGTGCAGATCGGGGTGACGAATACCGCGAAGCTTGAACCGGCTCCGGTGCGATCGGTGAAACCGATCGTTTTCTACGGCACCTCCATTCTACAGGGTGGTTGTGCTTCGCGTCCAGGCATGGCGCATACCTCGATTCTCGGGCGCAAATTGGATTGGCCCACGATCAATCTGGGATTCTCGGGCAATGCCTGGAGTGAACCTGAAATCGCGAAGCTCCTCGCGGAACTGGACCCCTCTGTTTACGTCATTGATCCTGTTCCCAATATGTCGGCGGATATGGTGCGTGAACGGATTGAACCGTTTGTCAAAATCCTGCGCGCCTCGCATCCAAAGACGCCGATTGTTTTGAGCGAAAGTCTTTCCTATACGGACGGCGATTACGTCGCGCCTCGCCATGAGCGTTACACGAGCGCCAACGAGCAGATGCGCAATGCTTACGAGCGCTTGAAAAAATCGGATAAAAACCTGTTCTTCATGCCGGGCAAAGATTTGATTGGTCACGACGGCGAGGGAACCGTCGACGGCACTCATCCGACCGACCTCGGTTTCATGCGAATGAGTGAAGCGATTGAACCGGTCTTGCGAAAAGCATTGTCACATCGCGAAAAATAAACGCGTTGTTTCGGTCAGCGCTTGAACCGATAGACGTGGACTTCGAATGGGGCGAACCAATCGGTGAACTTGCCGTTTTTGACTTCTGCAACGCGCGGCTCCTCGAACATCGTCGCCGTGCCTGTAACAGTCGCTGGTAATCCACTGAATTCCACCTTTATCGTGGCCGCTTTATCGCGATTGCAGGCGAGTACAAAAATTTCGTTTCCCACTTCGCGGACGCAAAATTCAATTGGAAAAAGATTGGCGGTGTTCGTTGTGAAGGGCCGATTTGCTGACGCGACGGCTGTTTCCTTCAACATCGCGCCGGTGCTTTCTTTCATCACCACTTTCACGGGAAGTTTGGAGTCGGGCGCGAGCAGCGCCGGATTCAACGCACTTTTGTCGCCGATTTCTTCGATGACCGGGCGCAGGACCCGATGCCAAAAACGCCAATTCCATCCGAGCGGGGCATCTTCAGGAGCGAGCGCTTTGTCGATATTGCCGCCGAAGAAGAGCAATCCTCGCGCGCCGTTGATAATCGCCTGATACGCCATAAATCGTTCCTCTGGAAAGGTTGGGAAACGCAACGTTTTGCCTTCTTTCAGCACGCCGCTCCACGCAATTTGTAATACCATCCAGACCGGCATTTTTCCGTCGGCCACTTCCATCATTTTGCGCGTGTAGTCGCCGACCATGCTGATTTCGTTGTTTTCTAAAAGGGAATGGGTTCCTGGTGGATACGAAATGGGATAAATGTCGGCTCCGATAAGATCTCCCGTTTGGTTGTAAGGACGCAAGGTTTCCAAGGTTCCGCGCGGGGCCTGGATCATGACGATCGGATGGTTGGGATCCGTCTTTTTGATAATGTCCCGGACACGCAACAAAGGATCGAGTGGTTCCTTGCCCCATTCTGGTTCATCCGCGCCTTTCCATGCGCCCAAACCGGGATGATCGCGAAACATTTTGATCACATCGCGCAAGGTTTGTTCGCGTTTCTTGTCGGTCGGTTTCAGCGCCGCGAGTTCCTTGAGATAGGGAAGACAATGCATGCCATATTTCGCGGCGGCATCCATGTATTCTTTTTCACGCTTGATGGTTTCCGAACCCCAATTATCGCCCCAGGCGCCGGTTCGCATAAAGTTCGCCCCGGCACGGGAGAGTTCCTGGATCGCATTCTCGCCGTCGGGCGTGAACCCATTCGCCGGGGGAGGCATGGTAAATCCGATGGGAAAGACCTTTTTCCCGTCGATGACGAGCACTTGATCAGGGTTGATGGTCACCTTGGAAGGGGCGCTTAAGAGATGAACGGGAAAAAAAGCCGACCATACGAGAATGACCGCGATTCCTCGGATAAACATGGTTTTGCTCTACAAGCACCGGCCGCTCTTTTGAAGGATAAAAAAATGTTAATCAGGACAGGCGAAAGCTGACGGAATTCGATTCAACAGAAATACATCGAAGCGCTACGGGGAGAACTGCGGGCAAGCATTCTAAACGACTGATTCCAGAGCACTTAGAAATATTCCTGGAGTCTTTGCTCCGTTCCTGCGCTGCGAAGAGGAGAGTTCGTCGCATAGTCTATCAACAAGGGAGGAACAGACTCCAAGGCACCCGGATTGGCTAAGGCATTGTCTTCCGAAGAAAGATCAGTTCATAAAGTCACAATTCCTGCTCTGCGACCCTTTCTATTCCACTGAGAAGGTGGAGGAACTCTCTATTTTTAGGTAAAACTTTAATTTGGAACGCTTTAGATATCGTCAGAAGTTTTTCCAACGAGAAAAAAACGGTTTTATTGTCGTCAGAAGTTTTTCTGACGCCGGCAAAACCGATTTTTCGTCGTTGGAAAAACTTCTGACGGGAAAAAAACGCTTTTTATGGCGTCAGAAAAACTTCTGACGGGAAAAAAACGCTTTTTATGGCGTCAGAAAAATTTCTGACGGGAAAAAAACGGTTTTTATGGCGTCAGAAAAATTTCTAACGGGAAAAAAACGGTTTTTATATGGTTAGAAAAATTTCCAACGGCCCTAAAACGCTTTTTGCGACGTTGGAAAAACTTCTGACGGCTCCTAAACGCTTCGGACATCGTTAGAAATGCTTTTTTTTTCGTCCGAAAGCTCCGAACCTGGTCAAAATTCCATCCGCCGATGTTCTTCCAGTTTTGAGGCGCTACGGACGACGCTGGCGTTTCTCGCCCGACCTTCCGCCCAGCTCCGCAGACGGTTGATCTGTTCGTCCATGGTTTTGGACAAGGGAACGGTTTGTTGCAGGGCACTCAGAATATGGTCAGTCGTCAGGTCCTGCTGGGCATAAAAAGCATCATAAAGTGCACTGATCACAGCTTCCTGGATTTCTGCCCCACTGAATTCCTTGCTACAGGCAACTAGAGCTTTCACATCGAACGCTTCGGGATCCCGTCCGCGTTTGGCGATGTGAATGCGGAAAATTTCCTCGCGTTCTTCCTCTGCCGGCAAATCGACAAAAAAGATTTCATCCAAACGTCCTTTGCGGAGCAGTTCGGGTGGCAGTTGCGAAATATCATTGGCGGTGGCCACAACAAACACCGGCGCGGTCTTTTCCGAAAGCCAGGTGAGAAAAGTTCCGAACACCCGCGCGGTGGTCCCGCCATCGGTGGATCCGGATCCTTGCGATCCCGCGAATGCCTTATCAATTTCGTCTACCCACAGGATGGCCGGGGCAATCGACTCCGCGACGGCGATGGCTCGACGCACATTTTCTTCCGACGACCCGACCAGGCTGCCGAACATTCGGCCCATATCAAAACGGAGCAGGGGAAGTTGCCAAAGTGTAGACACGGCCTTGGCGCACAAACTCTTGCCGCATCCCTGGACGCCGAGCATCAGGATCCCCTTGGGGGCAGGTAAACCAAACTGCCGCGCCTGGTCGCTAAACGCCACGGCGCGTTTCGCGAGCCATTCCTTCAAAACCGTCAGACCGCCGACGTGCGTGAAGTTTTCGTCCGTCGCGTAATAATCCAGCAGCCCACTTTTGCGCACGATCTGCTGTTTCTCGGCGAAAACTTCATTCACATCATCACCGCTGAGCCGTTCGCCTTTCACGATCAATTTGGCAAAAACATTTTCTGCCTCCCCGAGCGTCAATCCGAGCGCCGCCTGCAAGAGTCGTTCGCGTCCGGCTTCATCCAGCTGGACCTGCACCTGACGAAACTGTTTTACGTCTTCGATGATTCGGTCGAGCAGGATGCCGAGGTCTTCTTTCGTCGGCAGTGGGAAGTTGAGAACCGTGATTTCTTTTTCCAACTCGGTCGGAATTTCCATCATCGGCGAAATGAGAATGATCGTCTTGAAACTATTCTTCAGATGCAACGCGATCTCTTTGAGTTTGCGGACGATGGCGAAGTTGTTTTTCGTCAGGAAGGGATGAAAATCCTTGAAGATAAAAATCGCCGGTTCGACCTGCTCAATCACCTGGTCCAGGGCGGTAATCGGATCGCGGGTCGCGGCGTTGCGATGCTTCTGGGATTGAATCGAAGTGCCGGCCGGGACAATGCCGTTGGAGTAACTCCATTCGTAAACTTTTTTCTGACGTCGTTGCGCAATCTCAACGATCAGATTTTGCACGCGCATTTCCTCGCCGGTAACGACATAGATCAGCGGGTAACGCGCGCGAATCAACGTTTCAATTTCGTTTTGGATGTTCATGTTGTCCGGAATTGCATTTTGGTTGTCGAGCCGTTTGTGCGGCTCGCTGTTGCATCAGGTGGTTCTCGGGTTGCAGTTCGGCAAGGACCGCCGCCATCTCCGGCGTAATGTTGTGCGCGAGGATTTTACCATCCGGTAAAATCAACACCTCTGCAGACTCCGGCATCGGCGCAGATGATTTCATTCGACGAGGCAAAGATTGTAATCCTTCGCGATGGAAAGCGCACGTTCCGTTTCGCGTGAGGAAGTGGTGCCGCTGAGTTCGGCGTGTTTGCGTGCCTGCCAGGCAGGCCAAAAGCCGCTGCGCAGATTGACTTTTACGCGAGGCAGCGCTTCGGCCAGCCATTGCGCCACGGGTTGCCAACAGCAATCAACGTGTCCCGGCATCAACAAATGACGCACCAGCAATTCGCTGTGAGTATTGGCCCAGAGAAGATTTTCACGAATGACATTAGTGTAATCGGAAACGGCAGCGAGACGTTGCGCGCACCAGTCGTTGCCGAATTTGTAGTCAGCGATCCAGAGATCAAAAATGCCGTCGAGAAGTTCGCGGCTTTCTGACGATGCATGCGCATTGGTTTTCCAGATTAACGTCGCATCGTCGGGCAATACGGAAGCGATCTCCAGTGCGGTCGGCAAATGGATAGTCGGCTCGCCGCCAAGGATCATGATACTGCGTGCGCCTTCCTGAAGAGCGCGTGAGGCAGCGGAGGACAGTTGTTCCAAATCCACGGATTCACCCGCGCGAGGATTCCAGCTTTCCTTTCCGGTGATACAAAACGAACAGCGCAAATCGCATCCGCTCAAGGCGATGGCGAATGTTGGAATAATTTCCAGTTCGTCGGAAACTTCTACCTGCGCAGAGAAGACCCGAGCGGTGGGGCCAGCGTGGCAGTGACCCTGTTCTCCAACCAAACGATTTACGCCGCAATGATGAGCGCAGAAATGGCAGGAGGCCAGTGTAGACCGGGCGATTTCCGCGCGTTCAGCGGCGAGTTGACGACGGCGTTGGCCGCGTCGTTGTTTGGGATGATGCAGATGAGACGTCATAACTCGAGGCGACCGATGCGAGCCGAGGTAACCGTTTGGCTTTGTTGCCCGTGCAAACATTTCCAACGTAACGAGAGATAAATCCAACCGATGACGCCCCCACTCAGCAAAACGCAGGCTCCCAGCCAGCCACAACGCGGTACAGCGAGCAAAAGATTAAGGATGGCGAATACCAAGACGGCGTTTCGAACGGAGGTTTTCCAAATGCCCAACAGAAGAATGGTTTCGTAAGCGAATAGGCGTCCCCAGGCGACCAGCAAACCAAACGTGATGGCGGAATTTCCCGCGAGTGTCAGCATCGAGGCAGGCGCCAGCACCCAAACCACCAACGCCGCTCCAACGCTGCAAACCAAACAATACAACCACAGTTCCCAGGCCGACCAAACGCGTTCCACCGCGGACCCAATCATTGCAAGGAACAAGAGAGTCGTCACCAGGGACAAAAACGTCGGAGTAATCAAAGCGTAAGTCACCAATCTCCAGATTTGTCCTGAACGGATGGCGTCGGTCTGGAGAGCAAATCGACTCATGAGATCAAACGCCCCAGTTCTCTCGCCAATCCACTGCGCAAGATTGACGACGACAAACAACCCGAGCAGAAACCTTGTTCCTGTTTTCAGGGGAACGAGAAATTCGCGGAAAAGGTTATTCATAGGAGAGCAGTCGCAAATTCTGCGTACGCCGGCGCAACGGAGCGATCGAATGAGAGCGGGTTATTTCGCTTTAAAGCTCCAAACCAATCGTTTCCACCAGGACGAGGGTGGCTGCGGTTCGTTGGCGACGGATCGATTTACACGGTCTGCGAGATTGGGAGGCACAGCCGTTTGCGCGGAGTCATGACGCAACATCTCTTCCACGGATGAAAATTCCTTCGTTTCGCTCTTCTGTTCGCTGTGTTGTTGTTGCGTCGTTTCCTGCTGTTCGTTTTGACGCAATTTGGAATGTTGTTTCATACGGTCAGGCAGTCTTTTGAAATTGTTGTTGGAACGCTTTGCGCGCGCGATGCAATTTGCCGCGCACGGCATCCGCCGTCTGTTCGGTCAAAGTGCCGATTTCCTCGTAGCTTAACTTTTCATCGGCCACCAAAAGGAGCAAGAGACGATATTCTTCCGGTAACGCCTCCAAAGTTTTCTGAATCCGTTCCCCGAGTTCCTTGATTTCAAGGACGCGCAGGGGACTTTCGCTATGAGAAGTTGTCTCCCAAACGGCGTCGTCGGCATTGCTAAAAACGTGGCGCTGGTGCCAGGTCTGCGAAAGGTTGCGGCAGTGATTGATAGTGATGCGATACAGCCACGTGCGCAGATTGGATTCCCCGCGAAATTCCTTCATGGCACGAAACGCTTTGATAAACACATCGTGCGTGGCGTCTTCGGCCTGGGAAGGGTTGCCCAACATGCGAAGCGCCAGATAAAAGATGGGTTGGGAATGCTCTTCGTAGATCGCGCCGAATTCGGGCGATTCCCAGCGAACAGGGTGGGGTGTGAGCTCAGGTTGCACGGCTTCGGCCAGCGACAGTTCCATTGACGATTGGACAGGACGACTCAGGAAAAGTCACGCGGCAAGTAACGGGTTTATTTTACCTTTCGCGGCTGGCTCTTTTGGAGTACGTGTTCTGGGAGAACTCCTTATTATGCATGCAGCTCTTCTTTCACGTTTCGGCGTGGTTTTAGTTTGCGTGTTGGGTTTTAATGTTCTGGCGGGAACATTTTCAGCGGACTTCAATAATGGCCTTCCGAAAAATACGCTGTTGTTCGGCGATTCGCGTGTGGACGACAAAGGTGGGGTGGATGGTAGTGGAGTGTTAAAACTGACCCAGGCGACGGTCGGTGAATTGGGAAACTTCATTATTCAGCCCGTCGATGGGAAAAAGGCCGTCCGAAGTTTTGTTGCCACATTCAAGACTTACATTGGTGGAGGAAGTGGCGCCGATGGAATGGCATTCCATTTCGCACCCGATCTTCCCGATGCCGCCTTCGCCGATCCCTCGAATCACGGCTTATTGGTTGTCTTTGATACTTTCAAGAACGGTTCGCAAATCGCCCCGGGAATTCGAGTGCAATCCTACAAAGGACAAAAATTTGAGTTTTCGGTTCCAGAACTCCGCACGGATCATTTCGTGGAGGTAATGATCAAATTGGATCCGGACGGGACGGTGGATGTAACTTACGATAATGAATTGGTGGGTACTAATCTGCCGACGACCTTAACGGAAACCGTCGGACGATTTGCGTTCGGCGCGCGAACGGGTTCGCGAACAGACAATCACTTCGTCGATGATTTAAAAATCGCGACTCAAACCTCAAAGCGCGCTTTTGTGGAAACATTCGAGCCCACCGGCAATGATGTCAGTCCGTCGGTTCTTGGTAACATTGTGATTCGCGAGGAAGAAACGAAAGTGAAGCCGGATTCAGTTAAAGTGAAGTTGGACGGCGCGGATGTAACGCCTGAAGTTTCGGCGATAGGGCAGGGGATTATTCTGGTGCACTTTGAACCTGCCGAAATTTATGAACCGGGGACAAAGCATCACGTTAGTTTGCAATTTCGAGATGATGGAAAACCGGAGGCGATGAATGAGTTCACCTACAATTTCCGGATTAGTTCACAAATCTTCCTTAGCAAATAATCTGCTCCATTGAAGGCGTGGGTTCATTCTTGATTCGGTTCCATGGAAAAGGGATAACACCTGCCATTCACTTTATGAAATTCATCGCGAGCATTCTCACTTTGACATTGGCTTTGTCTGCATTCGCTGAAGGGAAGAAATCATACACCTTTGGGCTCGTTGCAAAATCACAGGGGAACCCCGTTTTTCAGGCAGCGAGAGTTGGGGCGGAACAAGCCGCTAAAGATTTGAGCGAAAAGCACGGAGTCAAAATCAAAATCGACTGGCGAACACCGAATGAGGAAGACGCGCAAAAACAGGCGGAAGCGATTGAACAACTTGTGTTGAATGGCGCGGATGGAATCGCGGTGAGTTGTTCGGATGCCAATAAATTGACTGACGCCATTAACTCGGCCGTTAAAAACGGAGTTCCGGTGGCGACATTTGATTCCGACGCACCGGCCAGCAAACGATTCGTTACCTTCGGTGTTGACGATGAAAAATGCGGCGAGCAGGTGATGGAGAATCTCGCCAAAGCGATGGACGGCAAAGGAGTCGTCGCCATTCTGGCCGGCAATCAAAATGCGCCCAATCTTCAGAAGCGGGCCCAAGGAGTGAGAAACGCTGCGAAAAAGTATCCGGGCATAACGGTTCTCGACACTTATTACCACAAAGAAACCCCTCAGGACGCCGCTGCGAAAGTTGAGCAGGTCATGCAGTCACATCCGGATATTACCGGGTGGGCGATGATTGGTGGATGGCCTCTTTTCACGGAAAACGCCCTGAAATGGCAGCCTGGAACGGTCAAATGTGTGTCAGTTGACGCCTTGCCACCAGAGCTCGCCTATTTACGCAGCGGTCATGTGCAAATGTTGTTGGCGCAGCAATGTTTCGAATGGGGCTATCGCTCAACCGAACATCTCGTCAATAAAGTCCATTTGAAAAAGAATCCCGCCAGCGTCAAAGACGTGAGTCCTTTAGTGCCCGTCACAAAAGAGAACGTCGACGCTTTTGCGAAGAACTGGGAGAAGTGGTTGCCAAAATAGGGTCTTTTCAGGGCTTAATCCGATTATAAGAAATTCGCTGCAAAAGCGTTTTTCGTGGCTATTATCATCGCATGAACAAAATGCTGCTCATCGATGATGAAGCGGATGTCCAATATTCTTTTCGCCGTATCTTCGAGAATTCCGGTATCGATTTAACCACCGCCAGCAGTGGCGAGGAAGGCCTTAAGCTCATTCCGCGTATTAAGCCGGATTTGGTGATTATGGACGTGCGGATGGCCGGAATGAACGGTCTGGAAACGTTGAGACGATTGCGGGAAACGGATTCTAAACTGCCAGTCATCATGATGACAGCCTATGGCACGACGCAAACAGCGATCGAAGCCATGAAGCTGGGCGCTTACGACTATCTTCTTAAACCTTTTGATGTCCCCAAACTTAAACAGATTATTGGCGATGCTTTAAAGGCTGCAGAGGACATGAAAAAGGTCGTGTCCTATGAACCGTTGTTGGAATCGGAAGATTACGACATCGGCATCATTGGTCGAAGCGAACCGATGCAGAAAGTGTTTAAATTGGTCGGTCAATTGGCCGCCAGCGATGCCACGGCGCTTATTACCGGCGAAAGCGGGACTGGAAAAGAACTGGTTGCGCGGGCGATCTATCATCATAGCAAGCGGTCAGATAAAGCTTTCCTGGCCATCAATTGCGCGGCCATTCCCGAGAACCTTCTCGAAAGCGAGCTGTTCGGGCATGAAAAAGGGTCCTTTACCGGGGCAGCGTCGCAACGGATTGGAAAATTCGAGCAGTGCAATGGAGGCACCATCTTCCTCGATGAAATCGGAGATATGTCGTTGACCACGCAGACGAAAATCCTCCGCGTTTTGCAGTCGGGTTCGTTTGAACGGGTTGGTGGAAATCAGCCGGTGCAGGTTAATGTTCGTGTCATTGCTGCGACAAATAAGCCGCTCGAAGAAGCAGTGGCCGCGAAACAGTTTCGCGAGGATCTCTTTTATCGGTTGAATGTCGTTCGGATCCAGATGCCGGCCTTGCGCGATCGTCGGGATGATATTCCTTTGTTGGTTGAATATTTCCTGAAAGCCAGCAGAGCCGGCAAGGAGTCTTCCCGAAAGTTGATCTCAAAGGATGCTCTGGCTTTGCTGGAAAGCTACCATTGGCCTGGGAACGTTCGAGAATTACAGAATGCGATTGAACGGGCTTTGGTGGTGAGCAAAGGGGACATTATCTTGCCGAGTGATTTTGGTGCGGACATTCAGGCAAAACCTGGTTTGAAGCCGTCGCCACCATCTTCTTCCAACGAACCGTCGGTTAGTAGTAACGATCCTGCTGCTTTGGTGAAGCAGCTTTTTCAATGGGCCCGGAAGGATCCGAAGCTTAAAGTTGTACCGGCAGTAGAGCGGGAACTCATTATCAATGCGCTCAACGAGACGTCCGGAAATCAGGTGCAGGCGGCCAAGCTCCTGGGGATCACACGAGCTACATTACGCAAACGCATTGATAAATTTCAGATTACTCAGCGACTGACGATTAAATGAGTCTATAGCGAAAGGGGAGAATATCAAACAATGGCAGGGCCCTTGATAAAATAAAAAAGCCGCGCTTTCGCGCGGCTTTGCAATTTAAAGAACTTTCTTATTCCACAGGCTTTGTCCAGTCGTGTGGCTTTGTGCTGTCCCATTCAGACCATTCCACATCAGCAGGCTCCGTCGCTTTCCGCTGGAGGAACTCGCGAGAGCGTTCAGCCACCTGGTAATCAGAATCAACGATGATGGTTGGTGTGATAAACATCAACAAATCACGTTTGTTGCGTTCCTTGGACTTGGAACGGAAGGCGGCGCCTAAACCAGGAAGATCGCCCAAGAGAGGAACTTTCGTGCGAGTATATTTTGTTCCATCTTCGCGCAAGCCGCCGAGAACCAAAGTGTCTCCGCTTGGAACCATCGCCTGGGTGTTGATGCGTTTGCGAATAAAGGTCGGGGAAGTGCTTTCACGACCGCCCAACAGGCTGACTGCGTCAGGACCGAGTTCAGAAATCTCCGGCTTCAAGTCAAGGAAGACGTTGGAAACACCGTAGATGCGCGGGGTGACAAGCAGGCGTACGCCTACTTCGTTAAGAGTGCCGCCAGGGCCTTCAACTTTGTAATTAGGCTTAATCGTGCTGGGCTGCTGAACGCCGTTTTGAATGGACCCCTGTTGTTCTTCGAAAATCGGAATGTCTTGAACAACGGAGAGCTCTGTGGCGATACCTTCAAGAGCGACAGCGCGAGGTGTGGCGAGAGTCTGTGTTTCATTGTCTGAGTTTAAGAACGTTAACACAGCCTTGACGCCATCAGCATTCAAAGCCCATGGAGAGAAACTGCCAATTGTTCCGCCTGTAATTGCTGGTGAACCAACCGAACCGGGCAAAAGAATCGGAGCAGCCGAGATATTAGTATTCGCAAGAACCGTATTACCAAAGGAAACAGTTTGGCCTTGAAGGGTTTTGGACCAATCGATGCCTTTAGCGCTCTTTGGGTTTTTAGTTGTTTCAAGGAAACGGGCTTCAATCAAAATTTGGGATGGAGAACTGTCGAGCTTCATTAAAGTATCGCTGAGAACGCCCATTTCTTTTTCTGTTGCCACCACTACGAGTTGGCTTGTTCTAGGGTCTGCAATTACCGTGCTTCGAGCGGAACTCAAGGTCGCCTTGATGATAGGAATGATATTAGTTGGGTTACTATAGCGAAGGTGAATCACCCGTGTAACCAGAGGTTCCAAACCTGGGGCTTCTTTGACGGTAACGCGGCCGATGTGCGTCTTCGGATCTTGCGTCAATTGCAAATTGTGATTGTCAAGGACAGCCGTTAAAGCCTGCATGGCGGAAACGTTTTCAAAACGAATCGTTACCGTTGGCGCATTGCTGTTTTGGAGGACTTTGGGATCGAATTGAAAGTTAATACCAGCTTGCCGAGCCAGGGTCTTAATTGCGTCTGTAAGTGGCGCGTCCTCAATCGTGATAAGTGGCATGACCTCAGCGGCATTCGTGGATATCTCGCTGGAAAGGCCAGTAGCTGGGGAGGTGGCGGGGGCGGGGGAGGTTGCAGGCGCATTTGGCGTTTGTGCAAATACCCCAATCGTGCCAGCAAGAATGCCTGCAACGATCATCGGAATAAGGTTTATTTTCATATGTTCTTATGTTTGCGAGTTACCTGAATAGCTAGAACAGTTCCGTTCTCAACGATTATTTATCCTGCAACCGAAGCTCAACCTGCTCATTCCGATCCTCGATATTTACAAGGACGGAACGTTCGTTGATCTTTAAGCAACGAATTCTGACTTGGCCGCCCGGCACTTTAACCGGACGAGACTCTCCTTCCGAAAAAGTGGCATTATTGATGAGAGCCAATGATCCAAGTATGCCTTTCAAAATGAGCTTTGCCTCGGGTGCTGCTTGTGTTTGTCCAGGGGTGGTGATTGGGGTTTGTTGAACGTAGGGGGCACGCCCGCTCTTGGGGAAAAAAGGATCGCGAACAGAGGAAGATTTGTTATCGAACACTGAAAGGGGGCGGGCCACTTCCGAGGGAAGCACAGATTGCGAAACCGACTCCGCGCCCATGACGGAAACCGTCGTCAGGAACATGCTCGCCAGAAGCACGCAAATATTCTTGTGCAGCGTCATATTATTCGGTGGTTAACGGCTTGATCAGGGTTACTATTTCAAACCTGACGTCCAGTTTCTCCCGATCTTCCGTCGGATTCGTCGTCGGCAGCATTTCAATTCCCTGAACTCGGAAGTAAGGATAGGTGTTTTCAAGATCTGCAAGAAAACGCCCAAAATCGACATAAAAAGCTGTAACCATCACTCGAAAACTTGCGGCCTGATAGGGGAATTTTGGCAACATTTCTACTGGCAGGATGCGCTCTCTATCGACTTTCACCAGTGACAAATTTTTATAGGGATCGCTGAATTTAGTCAGAAGCGGTATAAACCAGGCATAAGGATCTCCGGGAGCCATTCCTTCTTCTACCGCTACTAATTCCTCGAGATTGCGTTTACGTTGCTCCTCAATAGCGGTTTTTTGCTTCAGTAGCTTTTCAGCCCGTTCGATCTTGTCTCTTAATTCTGCTGAAGTGCGTTCGGCGGCAGCTAGATTCTTTTGCTCTGTCGTAATGACTAAGAACCAAATTGCAGCCAACGCTGCCACCGTGACGACAATCACAATGGCCAACTGTGTTTGCTTTTCTTTGGAAAGTTTATTCATCGCGCCTGGTCTCCGTAAAACGACACTCCAAAGCAAACTGGTAAAAAGTCTTCGATGGGTTCGTTGGATCGACTTGAGGGCCAGTAATAGCACCAAGCAAGCGGACTCCATCATTCTTTGGCAGTAATGTTTTCAGATAGGATTGACTATTTAAAGCCCCTTTAAACTTGTTATAATTGGCTTCGTTTGGATTACCGAGATCCCGCGATCGGAGAATCAAAGTGACGCGTTCAACTGATGCCGCCGGTTTCGCCGGTGTTTTTTTATCCTTAGACTGGGGGGTGGCAGCAATCGTTTCGAACGCCTGTGAGCCACGCAGTTGTTCCAGTTGAACCTCATTCACTACTGGAACTACAGCTTGCTGAAGGCCATTTAATACGGGTGCCCAGAGAAAACGATTGGTCGAATACCGAACAAGAGCGTTAAGCTTTCGTTCAGTCTCCACTAATTGTTTTTGGGCATCGGTGATCAACTTGAATGAATTCTCATTCTGTTTCCACCGGCCTTCCTGACTTTGGACGTCCTGTTGCACAGAACGAAGCTTCAGATAGAGCTGTCCACTCCACGCCAGCATGCCAGCCACAAGGATTGCGCAAACCCAGATGACCCTTTTAACGGGGTCCTTCCTGCGAGCTTCTTCCGCAGCTTGTGTCTCAGCCAACAAATTGATGCGAATTGGCATAGTCTAAAAGGCAATTGCTGCAGCGCCGATGGCAACAGTTAATTGTGGCGCAATTTGTTCCACTTCCCCGACTTGCTGAGCGGGAAGAGCCATTTTTAAGAATTTCGCAGGATTCCAGCTCTTGCAGTTGACCATCAATTCACTTTGCAAAGCCTGAGTCATAAACTCTGAGTTTGCCGCACCGCCGGAGAGATAAACCTGCCCAACTTGCTTATCTTGTTGGTGTTCAAAGAAGTCGATCGAAGCGCGCAATTCGCGTCCGAGTGGAGAAAGAAGAGGCAGTAACGCCGATTCCACTTCGGTCGGCATGCCGATCTTAATACCTTCAGCTTCTGCGTAAGTCACGCTCATCGCTTCGGCCAGGCCGGTAGTCAACTTGTCTCCGCCAATTCCCACGACGCGGCTCAACATTAACTCACCTTCTGAGATAATATTAATCGTGGAATTTTTGAACCCAATATCCACAAGGGCGGCAACGCCCGTACGAAAAATCTCGGGTTCAGCAAATTCGAAGGCGTTGACGGGGCCGACAATGGAAAGAGTAACTTCGTCTGCAACTACTGCCGCGGCTTTTGTCGCCGTCAAAATATCGTTGATGACTCTATTTTTTGCCCCTCCGACCCACACTTTGTATTTGCTGGGAACACCTTTATCCGCGGCTGGCAGCTGTTTCGGCGGAACAATGTAGGCGTCAAAAACGTGGTCAGGAAGGTCCTGCTGAAGATAATTCTTGCTATTGTACTTCAACATCAACCGCATTTCCGGAATCGGCATCTGCGGGAGTTCTGTCGTGCGAAGTAACGAGTCGGCAACGCCAATTGCCAGGGTGGCATGCTTTGTTTTAGCGTCCAAAGCCTGCATGACACTCTTCAAATGTTCGGAAAGCAGGTCCGGAGAAAGGCTTTTGTCGTAAATGGGTGCGTCCAGAATTGCGTAACGAACGAGGCTAAACGCATCCCCTTTTCGCTGAAGGTAAACAGCTTTTGTGGCTCGGCTGCCCAGATCGATTGCCACAATCTGGTCCCTTTTTTTTGTCCCTGGTTTCAAAAATGGCAATGCCATGTGGCGAAGTTTCTACAGATTCAGGTTTATATTGCAAGCACAACTAATAGATTTTCTGTAGACACCCTAGTACCCGTCTTGCGCAAGTAATAGGGGTCATTGACGCCGCTTTCGTTCGCATTCATGTTGGTGCAAAAAGCAGCGCTGATGCCAAAGAATCCCCATACGGTAATTGCGAATTCCCTTACAACCGAACTTGCGGTTGAAGGGATGACTTGTAACAATTGTGCGCGACATGTTTCCGAGGCTCTCCAAGGGCTTCCGGCAGTGGCGAACGTTAACGTATCGCTGGAATCCGGCACCGCGACGATTCGGTGGCGTTCAGAATCGCCATTTCCCATCTCTGCCGCCGTCGCGGCCCTTCATGAGGCGGGGTATTCCGCGAAGCTTATCGAAAAATCCGGTCGCGTTCGAAGCCGCTGGTCGCCTTTCTCGGGTTGGCGCTTTAACGCAGTTGTCGGTTCTATCGCCACTCTCTTCTTAATTGCTGGCGAGTGGGGCTTTCACTGGGGTGAACTCGGCTGGTTTCGGTGGACTGCTTTAGTAATAGGCACGGTTGTTCAGTTCCTCTGCGGCGCAAAATTTTACCGCGGGGCCTGGAACCAATTAAAAACGGGCAGTTCTAATATGGACACTTTGGTGTCCCTTGGGTCGACCACCGCCTTCGTTTTCAGTGTCTGGGCGATTTTCGCGAGCGGCCATACGCATCTCTATTTCTTGGAGGCAGTGGGAATTATCACGTTTGTGAGTGTCGGTCACTGGCTTGAAGCTCGTGTCAGTACAAGAGCGTCTGGTGCCTTACGGAACCTGTTGCAGTTGGCGCCGCAATTCGCGCGATGCCGGGACGCTAATGGCTCGGAGCGTGAGGTTGCTGTCTCCGAGTTGAAAATTGGAGATACGGTCGTTTTGCGGCCCGGAGATCGTGTCCCGGTAGATGCTGAGGTGATTTCGGGGGATTCAAATGTTGATGAATCCATGCTTACGGGTGAACCACTGCCCATTACCAAGAGCCCGGGCCAGGAGGTTTTTGGGGGTACCGTGAATCTTGATGGACATATGGTGGTTCGCGTCGCCGCCTTAGGTGAAAGCACGGCTTTGGCACAAATCGTTGCCGCAGTTCAAAGGGCGCAAAACAGCAGGGCAGACGTCCAGCGTTTGGGAGACCGTGTCAGTAACGTTTTTGTTCCTATTGTTATTGCATGCGCGATTTTGACTGGTCTTTGGTGGGGCCTTTTCTTTGATCAAGCTCAAGAGTTAAACAAGACACTGTTCGGAACGTTCCATTTGCATCATTTGCCGGAGACTCCAGTCAGCGCCGCATTTATATATGCAGCGGCGGTGCTGATTGTGGCGTGTCCCTGCGCCATGGGATTGGCGACACCTATCGCGATTATGGCGGGCACCAATGCCGCTGCCGTTCGCGGTATCTTAATCCGGGATGGGGTGGCTTTGGAAAAAGCAGGCAGGATTTCATCCGTTGTTTTCGATAAAACGGGCACTTTAACCACTGGCCAGCCAACTGTCGTTGAAAAGAAAATTTTGGCTGGCGCGAGATTTTCTTCGCGTGCTTTTGATCTGGCGACCGCCATAGCCAGGCAGTCGTGTCATCCCCTGAGTCGCGCCATTTCCCAGCTAAATGACTGTGCACTCCCTTTTGTTCAATGGCAGGAAATTCGTGGGTCTGGGGTGCAAGGACTCATTTTGGAGCAAGGATGCCAGATTCTGGTTCAATTGGGATCCTTGCAATGGCTTGAACAAGGCAAGGTGTTGAATTCAGAACGGAACGTCACGGATCAATGGATGGAGCAGGGAAACACGGTTCTCGGACTTTCTTGCGATGGTGAACTGACCGCCATTTTCGCTTTACGCGACAGTTTGAAATCCGGTGCTGCCGACATTGTGAAACTGCTGCAGAGCCAAAATCTTTCCGTGCACCTCCTGACAGGAGACAACGCTCGAACTGCCAGGGCTATTGCCGCACAAGCCGGAATTCCTTCGTCGAATGTGTTCGCCGGCGTTCGCCCCGAAAAAAAAGCTGATTTCGTTAAAGAATTGCAGGCAAAGGGTGAGCGGATTGCATTTGTAGGTGATGGAATCAATGATGCCCCAGCCCTTGAGCAGGCTGATCTCGGTATTGCTGTGACCAAAGCGAGCGATATTGCGCGTGAAGCTGCCGATATGATTTTGTTAAAGTCGGAGATTCAAGCCATTCCGGAAACGTTAGGTCTTGCCGCTGCTACACTGCGTACCATAAAACAAAATTTGTTTTGGGCCTTCTTTTACAATGCGGCTTCGATCCCTTTAGCCGGACTTGGTTTTCTGAGCCCGATGCTTTGTGCTGCGGCGATGGGTTTTTCTGATCTAATTGTTATTGGGAATGCGTTGCGATTGCGCCGTTGGAAACTTCGTCTTTAAGTTGCATGGCTGCGCTTTCACATTCTGATCGGCAGAGGACAGGTTTGGCCCGAGCACTTTCCAAGCTGGGGTTTTGTTCTCGTAGTGAAGCCTGGAAGATTATCCAGGCTGGCCGAGTTCACTTGAACGGTAAGATCTGTCGCGATCCCGAAAAGCCGGTTTTCCTGCAACACGACAAAATCTCTGTAAATGGCGTGACTGTCGCATCGGAACAAAAATTTTATCTGATGCTGAATAAGCCCCGCGGCCTGGTTACTACAGCCTCCGATGAACATGGCCGCGCAACTGTTTTCGACTGTTTCAAAAACCAACACCTTCCGCGACTCATCCCGGTAGGACGGTTGGATAAGGCGAGTGAAGGTCTGTTGCTTTTTACGAACGATACAACCTGGGCGGATCGGATTACCGATCCGGCTCAACATTTGCCTAAAGTTTATCATGTTCAGATAAACCGCATCGCCGACGCTCCATTGATGGAGGGGCTTAAAACGGGGCGAACTGTCGAAGGGGATTTTCTTGCGGCTAAAGAAGTTCGCCTGCTCCGCGAAGGTGAAAAAAATTCCTGGGTCGAAATTATTTTGGACGAGGGAAAGAATCGTCATATCCGAAGGCTCTTGAGCACCTTCGAAATTGAAGTGTTACGCCTGATACGCATTGCGATTGGTTCACTGGCTTTGGGAAATCTGGCGAAGGGTTGTTTCCGACATTTGACTGAAGAAGAGAGAAAAATGTTGGGTCGGGTTTGAGTGGAAGTTCGAACTGTTGAGAATATTTTCGCCAACAGTTCGGAATTGCGTGGAACTAATTGTTATGGAAGATCCGGCCGGGACAGCGTAAAGAACGCTTTGTTTAACTCTGCTGCGTCCAACAGGCCGTTATTGTCACCATCCCATCCGGCGAATGATTTATCGAAAAAGTCGCTGAGTTCCTGCAGTGTAATCAAACCATCTTGATTTGCATCCGCTTCCGTAAATAGATGTTTGCTGATTTGTTTGTCAGGCGTCGGCAATTCTTCGGGTGTTGCTTCTACAGCAACTCCGTTGATCATCCGCACTGCGTGAACGCCCCCGGGAGGGATCGGGAAAAGATTTTTCAATGCAGTCGAAAGTTCCAGTTGGGTGACACTGAGATCGGCATTGGTATCCCAGAGTTGGAATTTAGCGATTGCGACTTCCTTGAGTTCGGCAATGGCGGCGCCACCGTCGCTGTTTAGGTCGCAGTTTGTCTGCAAAATGGTTCCGATATCCTGGCCACGAATAAACAGTGCTCCACCCGCTCCGGCACCAGGTTCGCCTGGGCCAACTTTTGTATTAAAGACCAGGCCGATCTCCTGGGCATTGATTGTCGCTGTCATCGTCAAAAGACAAAGAGCGATCACCCGTTTTCCATACCGGCCGATATTGGAACTGAACTGATGTTGTCGTTTCATACTGTTGTTGCTTTCTATTGTTTACGTTCTACATCGGTCACCATGTGACCTTGGTGCAGAAAATAGAGTGCGTTTGTTTTTGTCTCCATTGATATGGGACAAGGCGGCGCGGTTTGTGATGAAACTGAGAAAACCCGGGACGGAAATCTCTCTTATTTGCCTCAAAAATCAATCAGCAAGGTTCTAATGCTTGTTGCAAATCACGAATCCCCCGCGACATCGTCAATTTTTGTCCATTGTGAAGAATAATGACGTATTGGCCTTTGCCCATGGGTTGAAGTTCCTTTACTCGTTCCAAATTAATAATCGCGGAGCGGCTGATTCGTTGAAAGAGTTTGGGACTCAGCTTTGTCTCCAACGCCTGCATCGTTTCACGGACAAGATGCGTTTTATCTCCGACGTGCAGTAATGCGTAATTCGCGGCGGACTCAATCCAGTCCACCTCCGTGGCTTTCACGAGGAGCACGCGATTGGCCGACTTGATCATGAAACGGTTTAAATGACTTTCCTCTCCACGCAGGGTGGCAATCAAGGTTTTAAGACCAGCATCGACGTCTGGCGGCGAGTTTATGCGAAGACGCTGACGAGCTCGCTCCATCGTGATGTGAAAACGTTCCTGGGTGAAAGGTTTCAATAAGTAATCAAGCGCATGCACCTCGAATGCCTTCAATGCGTGTTGATCAAACGCAGTGATAAAAATCACGATCGGCAAGTCCTCTGTTGAAATAGCTTGTACGACCTGGAATCCGTCAATTTCAGGCATTTGAATGTCAAGAAAGAGCAGATCCGGCGATGTCGCGCGGATTTTCTCGATCGCCTCGCGTCCACTCCCGCATTCGTCGATGGTGGTGACATCTTTTTCTTCGACGAGAAGACGCCGGATGCGTTTGCGGGCGAGTGGTTCATCATCGACAATAAGTGTGCGAATGTTCATGCGGTTACTTCTTCTGCAATGCGAAATGGAATTCCAATCAGCACGCGAGCTCCGTTGGGCTCGTTCGCGGTCAGTTTGATTTGATGGTTTTCGCCGTAGAGTTCCTGCAATCTGGCCTTGGTATTCGAAAGTCCGACTCCGTTGAGAATCTCCAAAAGTTGTCGTCCCTTGAAACCTTCACCATCGTCGACAATTGCAAGGTGTAACTGATCTTTTCGTTGCGACGCATGGATCACGATCGTTCCAGAACCTTCACGTGATTCGATCCCATGTCGGATGGAGTTCTCCAGCAGCGGTTGAAGGATCAGGGGTGGAACGAGAGCGGTCATGGTCGGTTCACCGATGTCATAGACAATGTGCAAACGCTCGCCAAAACGAATTTGCTGAATTTCTAGATAGCGACGAACAAATTGCAGTTCCTCGCGCAATGACACTTCGTCGAGTTTTGAAATTTCTAATGTGCTTCGAAGAAACTGGCTGAGTGAACCGATCATGTCGTCAGCAATTCGTGGATTTTCGTGCACCAAAGACGAGATGGCATTCAAAGTATTGAATAGGAAGTGAGGTTGCAGTTGCATCTTCAAGGTTTGCAGATTGGCCTGCGTCAACCGCGTTTCCAGTTCGAGAGTGCGCCGTTCCCGTTCTCCGGATTCCTGAAAGTGATTAATAATCCAGCAAATGCAGATAATACAGAGGTAGATCGGAATGGTGAATTGCATGCGCGTCATGGCGAGATGAAGGAACTGCATCCGTCTTCCAGGAAGAGGTGAGTTCCAAAAGCCAAGCTGCACGTGTCGTTCAGGCTCATCAAAAACAGAGAATTTTCCCGTGCTTCCGAAAACCACGTTGTTGGAATCCGGCGGCCGCGCTGTTCCGTCGGCCAGCGCCATCTTACGCGTGTGAAAAACAAATGAATTTGATCCGCGATGTTCTGGCGGTGGGAGCAATTCCATGGCGCCCGGAGGACCTCCTCCAAATTGAGGTGCTGCCGCGCTGGTGGAGAAGACCCCGATGCCTCCTTCAATTCCGCCGGTCGAAACAACCAGCGGTCCGGGAGAAATGAGAAACAACAATCCTTCGTAAGCAAAGGTAAATAGGAGGCAAGCGGTCAAATGAATGGCAATGTTTCTTTTCCAATTGTTCTGTTCGAAACGGAATCGGCCAGCCAGGACTACTGCGATTGGCGAAAGAATTATCCAGGGAAACCAATCTCGAAAGGCGTTACGAACGGCAACGGTCCATGTGATTTGTATCGGCAAGCCTCGTGCCGCTAAAAACAGTTCGGTGGCGAAAATAAACGCCATCACGATCCATATGAAGGTCAGCAGAGCGATGCGCATGGCGATGGGACGCCAGCTTTTTTGTTTTAAACTCCATTGCATGATCAATCGCAGCACAACCTCTGTAACACTGGTATCCCTTGAAAGTGTTGTGTGACTAAAGCGTCGTCAGCTGATTTGGGACGAACCGCCATTTTTAAGGGATGAACGGTGTCTGAGATAGGACAAGCGCGGGTGGGGTTTTGTTTAAAAAAGGCAGGGTCGATGGAATTTGGTACCCCCGCCCGGAATTGAACCGGGATCAACGGTTTAGGAAACCGCTGCTCTATCCATTTGAGCTACGGAGGCGCGCGGGCGAGAATCTAGCAGGTTCGCTAAAAGTTACAACCGCCCGGGCACAAATTTGAAGGCGGAGGAATACTTCGAAAAGCAGCACTTTCCAGGCAATGCATTTTTCGATGACGGAACAGTGGTTTACTGAAACTTTTGTTCGCAAAACCCGTCCATTTAATTTACGTGGAAAACTTTTATAACCTAAAGTCTGACAAAAAGTTTGTCAGGATCGCTCATTCAGGATTGCTGCTTTGTCTGCTTTCGTTGTCGTTCGCATTCGACTCCGTCGCGAATGAGTCGAGTCCGAATATCGTGATCATTTACGCCGATGACCTCGGCTACGGCGACGTCGGTTGTTATGGGGCGACCAAAGTCAAAACCCCAAACATCGACAGGTTTGCCACCGAAAGTTTGCGGTTTACCGACGCGCATTGCTCATCCGCCACCTGCACGCCATCCCGTTTTGCCTTGCTGACCGGCGAATATCCGTGGCGAAAGAAGGGGACCGGCATTCTTCCCGGCGACGCCCAGCTAATTATTAAACCAGGAACCTCGACGCTTCCCGCGGTGTTGCAAAAGGCCGGCTATAAGACTGCCGCGATTGGCAAATGGCACCTGGGACTCGGTGACGACAAAATCGACTGGAACAAGGAAATAAAACCCGGCCCGCGTGAGATTGGATTTGATTATTCATTCCTCCTTCCCGCCACAGGAGATCGTGTGCCTTGCGTTTATGTTGAAAACCAAAAGGTAGTCGGCCTCGATCCTGCGGATCCGATCGAGGTGAACTATGACCACAAAGTTGGCAATGAGCCGACTGGCCGAGAGCATCCGGAACTCTTGAAAACGAAATTTCACCGCGGGCACGACGACACTATTGTTAACGGAATCAGTCGGATCGGCTTTATGTCTGGTGGAAAATCAGCCCGTTGGGTGGATGAAGACATTGCGGATGTTCTTACCAAAAAAGCCGTTCACTTTATTGAGGAAAATAAAGATCGTCCGTTTTTCCTCTACTTTGCGACGCACGATATCCACGTTCCCCGTGCTCCTCATTCTCGATTTCGCGCAACGAGTGATTGCGGCATTCGAGGTGACGTTATCCAGGAATTTGATTGGTCCGTTGGCGAAGTGCTTACCGCGCTCGACCGACTGAAGTTAAAAAATAATACTCTGGTTATCGTCAGCAGCGATAACGGCGGGGTGGTCAATGATGGTTATGCCGACCAATCGGTCGAGGACCTTAACGGTCATAAACCGAACGGCCCGTTTCGGGGCGGAAAATACAGCCTCTTCGAAGGAGGGACACGCATTCCATTTATCGCACGCTGGCCCGGTCACATTAAAGCGGGAACGAGTGATGCGCTCATTTGCCAAGTCGACCTCGTGAGCACGTTTGCAAAGCTGACCAAACAAGAGCTCGGCTCGGATGTCGCCCCCGATAGCTTCAATATTCTTCCGGCATTGCTGGGTGAATCGAAGACCGGGCGAACTGTGTTGGTAGAGCACGCTAACGGCCTGGCTTTACGGAAGGGACCATGGAAATTCATTGCGCCGCACGAAAACGCTAAAAAAGCCGGTAATCCGGAAGCTGGAGTTTCGGCGGATGTTCAACTTTATGATTTGAGCAAGGATGCAGGAGAAAAGGACAACGTCGCTTCTGCCAATGTGGAAATGGTGGCTGGTCTCGCGCGTGAATTGAGCAGCATTCAGAAGACAGCAAAGAGCCGTCCGTGAAAGCAAGCAGCATCCATTTCATCGGAAGATGGGCGATAGCAACCTTCACAGCGCTTTGGTTCTGTTTTTCTGCGCAAGCTGCCGACCGTCCCAATATCATTCTCATTTTGGCCGATGACATGGGGTTCAGCGATATCGGCTCTTATGGGGGCGAAATCAACACTCCGAACATTGATAAGCTCGCGAAAGGAGGAGTTCGATTCGCGCAATTTTACAATGCGGCCCGCTGCTGTCCTTCGCGAGCATCGTTGATCACGGGTTTGTATCCGCATCAGGCGTATGTGGGTGATATGGTGGATGAATATGCGCGCCGCGCCCGTGAATTGATCAATTCCCCTGCCTATTCGGATCATTTGAATCCGCACACGCCCACTATCGCAGAAGTGTTGCATACTGCGGGCTATCGCACTTCCATGTCCGGCAAATGGCATCTTGGCTACCGCACCAATGAATGGCCGTCCGCGCGAGGATTTGATCGCTCTTTTGCCGTGATCGAGGGGGCGATGAATTATTACGGCTTTGGAATGCAGCACACGGGTGTCATTACCAATCCGCCGATGGCGTTGGATGATCATGTCTTTATCCCGCCGCGGAGCGGATTCTTTTCCACCGACGCTTTCACCGATCACGCGATTCAATTCATCAAGGATGACGCGAAACGTTCGAAACCCTTCTTTCTTTATCTCGCTTACAATGCTCCGCATTGGCCGTTGCAGGCGCGTCCCGAAACCATTGCTCATTATCGCGGAAAATATAAATCGATGGGCTGGGACAAATTACGCGAACAACGGTATGACCGTTTGAAAAAACTCGGCATCATCGACTCACGCTGGCAGTTGGCGCCTCGACCACCGCGAGTTCCGGCCTGGCGGGATGCGTCTCCGCAGCAACAGGAACAATGGGACGAAGAAATGTCGATTTACGCCGCGCAGATCGAAGAAATGGACCATGGAATTGGCCGCGTTTTAAAGACGTTACAGGAAACTGGAGGCGACAAAAACACGTTGATCTTTTTTCTCTCCGATAATGGAGGCGCTTCCGAAGATCCCAATCGGAGTTTGCCGGGATCAAAATTAGGCACCCGCGAAAGTTACAAAGGCTACGGAATTGATGGTGCGCACGTCAGTAGCAGTCCATTTCGCAAGACGAAAAAGTATAGCCATGAAGGGGGTATCTCCACGCCGCTGATTATCTATTGGCCGGAAGGTATTGCGAAGTCGCAGCGCGGCAAAATCGTTTCGCAAGGCGGAAGTATCCTTGATCTGATGCCCACTTGTTTAACGGCGGGTCAGGCAGCACTTCCGCAAGAAATGGGAAAGGAAAAAACAACGCCGTTGGAGGGTGTTGATTTGACTCCTGTCTTCCATGGAAAATCTTTTGTCCGCTCCGCTCCGCTGTTTTGGGAGCACGAAGGAAATCGAGCCGTTCGTGATGGAAAATGGAAGCTCGTTGCCAGCCAGGATGAACCGTGGGAACTCTACGATATGGAATCGGATCGCACGGAGTTGCACGACTTGTCGAAATCCAAACCCGAGATCGTGCGTGACCTTGTGGCGAAGTACGAAAACTGGGCTAAACGCGTTGACGCGAAACCGTGGCCGTTTCCAGCAAAGCCATCGCTTTCCAAACAAAAATAGTATTAGTTGAGCATCCGAAATCCGAAAGCTACGAATGAATTTTAAAAACATTACTGCATTCATTCTCATCG
>CBHTTJ010000065.1:0-26376 GCA_966095605.1 uncultured bacterium
AACCCCGAACAATTAACGAAAGAAAAACTATGAGCACAAAGAAACCAGCGGCCAGCATTTGTTGGTTTGAAATTCCCACCGATGACCTGAAGCGAGCCCAGACGTTTTACAGCAAACTGTTTGGCTGGGAGATCAATCCGTTTCGCGGGATGAAAGACTTCCTCCACATCAACACCGCCGGCCCGGATGCCTCGCCGGATGGTGGAATGATGCCCCGAAAGCATCCTTCTCACGTCATTACGAATTACGTCAACGTTCCTTCTGTATCACGATTCAGCGCGAAGATAGAAAAATTAGGAGGAAAAATTTGCGTCCCCAAAACCGCCGTGCCTGAAATGGGTTATTTTGCGGTGTGTCAGGACACCGAAAACAACCTGTTTGGAATCTGGGAAAAAAACCCGAAGGCCAGGTGAAATAGCAGCCACCCATTCCGCACAGGCTCGCGATCCCAGAACGAGACCGAGCCTGTTGCGTGACCTAGCGGGAATGATGCAGAAGGTGAGACACGAATTACACGAATTTTCGGAATAAGGAGAAGGTACGAGATTCTTCCCCCGAGTACACAAATGGTGTGAGCAATTGGCCGGTTAAGAAGCAACGAAAGCCCGTTTTTGAATTCGTGAAAATTCGTGCAATTCGTGTCTCAACTGAATCGTTCCGGCTTAGGCCTTTCCGGTCTTCAGCCAGTGACGATCTTTCTTCAGTTGATTGATCGTTTCGCCAAAGGGCGGCGCTTTCAATTTTGAACGTAGCAAGGCAAAGGCAACGATGGCCCCAATGAGATAAAAAGCTGCGAAGCCACCAAAGATGTATGTCGCCTGATCACGATATAGCACGACCAGCGTGAGCATGATGGCGGTCAACGCCTGAAACGCCAGGAAAACCAACGCACCGCCCCACACCAGTAAACCGACTACGCGGCTTTTCTCTTCGCGGAATTCAACTGCGATCAATTCGAGTCGATTTTGTACAATCCCGAGACCGGTCGCGGCGAGGCGACGAATAGAACCGACGATTCCAGGCGAATAAACTTCTCGTTCAGTGGGCTCGTTCATAACTATTTTCGTTTGGTTAAATATCCAACGAGGAACCCAGCTCCCAGGGCCACTCCAAGGGCAGCATAGGGATTTCGGCGAATCACTTTGTCGGCGGCCTGGACACCTGCTTTCGCCTGCTCGGCCAGGCCTTCGTATCCACCCGCGAAAAGGTCCAAAGCTCCTTTCAGCTTTTGTTGCAGTTCCTGTGTTTGCCGCTCCAATTCTTCTCCTGAAGTTTCAAGGAGCGCTTCAGCGTCGCGCGTCAAAGCACGCAACTCTTCGGCAAGCTGTTCGCGGGTTTTTGTTTCGAGATTAAATTCACCAGAGGTTCGCATAATTGGGTTGAAATCAATTTAGAAAACGCTTCTTCCCACAGCAATCAGCAGAGGTTTGTTTCACTGCTCGGGCCATACTCTACAGTTCCATCAGAGAAAGCACCGCTGACACTTCGCAGACCATGTTTACACTGGAAACTGATGAGAATCCTCTTTGTTCACGAACGGTTCGGGGCTTTGGCCGGAGCAGAAGCAAATCTCTACATCACTGCGACTGCTTTGAAGGAGCGCGGTCACACGGTCGCTTTGGCTCATGGAACTCCGACCGGCAAGGGCGAATCTCATTGGAGGGAAACATTTGCAACCACTTACCCGTTGCACGTCGACGGCGCGAATATTTCCGAGGCTTTGGCGCATTATTATCCAGACGTTGTTTACGTGCATAAAACCGCTGATCTCGATCTGTTGCAGGCTTTGGTGGATTCGAAGCGGCCCCTGGTGCGCATGGTTCACGATCATGACATTTATTGCATGAGAAGTTATCGCTATAACGTTTTTACGCGCGAAATCTGCCATAAACCAGCCGGCCTCCATTGCATTTTTCCGTGCGGGGCGGTGCTGAAACGAGATCGTGAGGGTCAACTTCCCTTTAAGCTTCAAAGTTACTCGGATAAATGTCGCGAAATCGAATTGAACAAGCGATTCCATCGCACGGTAGTAGTGAGTAATTATATGCGCGATGAATTGTTACTGAATCATTTTGATGCAAAGAAAATTGAGATCCACCCTCCAGTTCCGCGCCCGGGGGATTCATCCTTGCGCAGCAATTTCAACGAGAGAAACCTGATCCTTTTTGCCGGTCAAATCATTCGCGGAAAAGGAGTGGACGTCCTTCTCAAGGCACTCAGCCGGTTAAAAGTAAAATTCGAGTGCGTAATTCTTGGGGATGGAAGCCATCGCGAATATTGCGAAAAACTCTCCACACGATTGGGTCTCGATCGATGCGTCCGCTTTGTCGGATTTGTTCCCCAGGAAGATCTGAAGCAATTCTATCGGGAATGCAGCGTGGTCGCCGTTCCCTCGGTGTGGCCTGAACCATTTGCCACGATCGGGATGGAAGTGATGCGGTACGGAATTCCTGTTGTCGCATTTGATGTGGGAGGTCTTCGTGACTGGCTCATCGATGGCGTCAACGGATACCTTGTCCCGTGGATGGATGAAGTGGCGTTTGCGCAGAGGCTGGAGGAGCTTCTCTCCAACAAGGCAAAGGCCAAAACATTTGGAGCAAATGGATTAGCCCTCGCCGAAGAAAAGTTCAGCTTCCCTCAGTATATTTCCGACCTCGAATGCATGTTCCAACAAGTAATTGACGAGGTGAAACCGGGTAGTTTTCCCCGTAAGGATGTTGCCGCATTGGAACACCACCTTTAACCGATGAACCGACAGTCTGCTGACCCGATTGTTTTTGCAGTTCAAAAAATTTAATTCTGAAGCTGCAAAAAATGCAGCGGAAATTCCATTCAAAGCCAAAAATTTCGCCGCGATTCATTGCCATCGCTGGCGGTAGTGGCGCAGGGAAAAGCTGGCTCGCAGAGCGACTACAAAAACATTTTGGCAAAGAAGCCGCAGTCGTATCGCTGGACAACTTCTACCGCGATCGTTCATATCTTTCAGAGCGGCAACGTCAGCAAATTAATTTCGATGACCCCAAAGCAATCGATTGGTCGGCGTTGAAAAATTCCCTGCTGACCTATCAACGTGGGAAAAATGTTTTGTTGCCGGTCTACGACTTCGCGACGCATTCAAGAACCAACAGAACAACGCGTCTCACGCCCAAACGTCTCGTCATCCTGGAAGGAATGTGGCTGTTGCGTCCGGCATGGCTCCGCAAACTTTGCGGTTTAAAAATTTACATCGATTGTCCTGAGACAACACGCCGCGCCCGACGCGTTCAGCGTGACCAACGGCAACGCAGCAGAACGAAGGAATCCATTTGCGAACAGTTCGAGGCGTGCGTTACGCCGATGCACTGGAAATTTGTAGAACCGCAAAAACAACGGGCCGATTTGATTCTAACTTCTCCCCTCGGCAGCAACGACATCAAACAACTTGTCGACCTTATTCAAACCCAATTACAGCGTTCGTATGATCAATCCTGACACCCAAATCGAAGATCGCTTCCTGGCCATGCAAAGCCCCGCTCGACGGTGGCAGTATCAGTTGCGGGCCAATTACAAACGAGTGCTCTGGTGGCTGACGATCGCCAGCGTTTCTAAAATGAAGAGATTTTTCGACATCATCGTCAGCGCAACAGCACTGCTTTGTCTCATTCCCGTTTTCGCGATCATCGTACTGCTTATCAAAATGGAAGACGGCGGTCCGATTCTCTTTCCACAAACCCGAGTCGGGCGCTTCGGCCGTTTATTCAAGATGTACAAGTTTCGTTCGATGTGCATGAACGCTGAGGAGAAAATGAAAGAGTTGATGGCCCAGAATCAGCATGCGGAAGGCGTCACGTTCAAAATCAAAAACGACCCCCGCATTACCAAAATTGGGAAATGGTTGCGCAAATTTTCCCTGGATGAGCTGCCGCAGTTTTTCAACGTCCTGAAAGGCGATATGTCTGTAGTCGGACCGCGTCCGCCAGTGCCAAGAGAGGTGGCGAAATATACGCTCGCGGACCGACGCCGTTTGTTGGTGACTCCCGGGATCACGTGCCTATGGCAAATCGGTGGACGGAGTGAAATCGACTTTTCTGGTCAGGTGGAATTGGACGTTCAGTACATCGAGAGCCAAACCTTTTGGGGCGACATCTGGATTCTGCTCAAAACAGTCCCAGCCGTCCTCATGAGCAAAGGAGCATATTGATGAAAACCGTCCTGATTTGCCCAGACGAGGTTTTGGCAGTACGAAGCTTGACCCGAAATGCACCACCGGCGGCGATTAATATTCTAGGCAAACCGCTCATCGTATATTGGATCGAATATCTGGTCGGTCTTGGTGCAACACAGATCGTGATACTTTCTTCTGATCGGCCCCAGAAAATCAGGGAGATTGTTCACGATGGCTACCCATGGGGAATCAACATTGAATTATTACCGCAACGGAATCAACTGAGCGTCACGGAAGCTCAAGAACAATTTCTTCCGAAATCAGAAACTGCACTGGCACATCCCTACAACGTCGTCGAGGTGAATAGCCTGCCCGGAGGCTCATCCATCAATCTCTTCGAAAGCTTCGAAAACTTTTTCACCGGGGTTCGCTGTTGGATACCGCATGCCACGAAGAATCGTGTAAACATGAAGGAGGTTCGACCAGGCGTTTGGATTTCCACTCGAAGTCGCATTTCGCCCGCGGCGGTCATCAAAGCACCCTGCTGGATCGGTGATAACGTCAGGATCTCCGAAGGAGCCGTATTGGGCCCGATGTCCATCGTCGAGGAGAACGTCGCGATCGGGGTTGATGCGATGATCGCCAATAGCATTGTCCAAACCAACACGTACGTAGGCGATCTGACCAATGTCCAGGATTCCATCGCGACCGGGAACATTCTGATTAATTGGAAAAACAATTCTTCCGTCGCGATTCCCGATCCATTCTTGATCGGTGTACTGAAAAAATCCGATCACGCTTCTACGGTTGGAATATTCAGTCGGGCTACAGCACTTGCGGTCGGCATCGTGACCCTCCCATTTGTTCTTCCCTCTGCGATTGTTTCTTTGGTGCGAGGGACTGCTTTTCTGAACAAATCCATCGCGGTACTTGGCAACCCAACTGGCTACGCAAACTATTATGAGTTGAACAATTCGAAGGGGTATTTTGCGCGTTGGCCACAACTTTGGAACATCGTCCGGGGAGAATTCGAGTGGTTCGGGAACCGTCCGCTTAGTATTCGCGAGGGAGCGGAAATGAACCCAGATTTTGAAAATCTCTGGCTAAAAAATCCACCAGGAATTTTTTCACAGGCAGATTCAGTCGGGTGTTGGAACAACACCTCCGATGAAGCCGCGGGGCACGCCTGCTTCTATTCCGCACAGAGCAGCTGGAAACTGAAGCTGTCGATTCTGAAAGGAGTGCTGGGAAACTGGTATCGTTACAGGAGGGAAATTGAATGGATCCAGGAAGGAGGAAATTTCAGGGAACGATGGTTTGCTTTGCGGCGATTGGTTTCAAATTTTTTATCACTTTAAAAAATCAACATGTGCGCTGAACCCGGATATTCAGGGCTTCTGATGACATTTGCAGGGATAATCGCAACACGTCGTGAGGACGACAGCGGTGTCACGAAGGTGCTCACCCCTGATTGTGACGAGGCGATTTTTTCAATTAAATTCAGGAGTCTTTTCGATAGGCAAACGGAGACATTGAACTCAGCAAAAATATGAAAGTACAATACAACGGAGATATTCTGCTCATCACCGGGGTGAAGGAACTTGGCGCGACAAACGCAAATTCTTTCCGCGACCAGGTGCGAGCCTCCATCGCTGAAGGCCATAAATTTGTCGAGATCGACCTGTCAGAAACCATGTTTTTAGACAGTTGCGGGCTCGGCGCCCTCATTGCACTGCATAAAACGATCTGTTCCCGCCAGGGTTTGGTGAGACTCGTAAATCCGACTCCTCCTGTTCAACAAATTCTCGAGCTCACCCGGATGCATCGGATTTTTGAAATCGTGAAACGATAAGTATGTCGGTTTCGCTCCCAGAAAAAGCAGCAAAACTGCGCGTCTCTTCAGGGTGTGACCTGCAAAAGGTCCGCCCCATGACTCGAGCCGTCCGTGACTTTCTCGCCACCGAAGGGGCGATCGAGGAAGAACTAAACGCATGCGAACTTGCTCTGGTGGAGGCCTGCAACAACGCCGTTCTCTACGTTACCCAGGACGGAAGGAAGCAAACCATCGACGTTGAAATCAGCATCGATGAATCCGAGATCGAAATGAAGATTCACGATCACACCAGTGGTTTTCGCCTCCCGGATTTGGCAAATCTTCCGGATCAGGACAACGAAACCGGGCGTGGACTTTTCATCATGCGATCGCTCATGGATTCGATCAGCTATGTTCGAGACGGTAATCAAAATACTTTGATCCTCAAAAAGCTCCGTCCGACATCCAATGACGGAGCGGGTTCGTCCCTGGACATCATTCGCGATCTTCGGCTTCAGCTGACGGAAAACGAGGAAATCATCAGCGACATGACCAATGAGCTCAGCTCCTGTTATGAAAGTCTTTCGGCAATCTTCAGAGCGGGAGCGGAACTGGGACAAACCAATAATCTGGAAGAATTTTCCCGATCGCTCGGACGGGAGCTTCTCGAAATCACTGGCTCAGATTGGTTCATTCTCCGGATTGTTCCAAAAGACGAATTACGATTGGTCGTCTTTGCGTCCTCACATGCCAACCCGTTGGAACCGCTTTCGATTGGGATATCCTGCGATTCTGATTTAACCGCCGAGATGAAAGCCGCCATCAGCGGAAGGGATGTTTGGTTCAATTCCCGCAATCCGTTGGACGTATGTGATCCACTGAAGATTTCCATGCCCCCTTCATTCGGGCTGATTCATCCTTTTTTCTTTGGCGATACCCTGATGGGAACACTCACCGTCGGAAAATTCCAGCACCGATCGGCTTTCAATGCAGCCAATGCACAGGTTGTAAGAACTTTTGCGGAATTCCTCGGAATTCAAATCGCCAACGCACGCATGCGCGATGAACAGGTGACCCATCAACTTGTGGCGCATGAATTGCAGATCGCCAGGAACATTCAACGGGCGTTGTTGCCAAAAGCATTGCCAAAATTCCATCGAGTGAATCTGTCGGGCTTTTATGAGAGCGCCCGGCAGGTTGGAGGAGACTTTTACGACGTGGTCCCAGCTGGAAAAAAAGGCCTGTTACTCATCGTTGCCGATGTAATGGGAAAGGGCATTCCTGCGGCGATGTTTGCTGCGATTTTTCGCAGTCTCGTTCGATCAAGCCCTGAACTGAACGATCAACCCGGGACCCTTCTCTCCAGGATGAATCGGCTTTTGTATAATGATCTCGCCGATGTCGACATGTTTATCACGGCTCAACTGGGGTTTCTCGACCTGCAAAATCGATGTCTTAAAATAGCCAATGCAGGCCATTGCCCCGCTCTCCTCGCAGGAAAAGAAGGAGAGGTAAAAGTCCTGGCGCCCGAAGACCTTCCTATTGGAGTCCAGCCAGAAATTGAATTTGTAGAAACCGTTACGACCTTGCCCCCGGCGGCGCGTGTTTTGGTCTATACCGATGGACTCACGGAGACGCGTAACGCAGGCGGAGAATTTTTCGGTCAAGAGCGAATCGTGAAGTGGCTATCACAAAACCGATTAAAAACAGCCGACCAAATGAAACTGTTACTCGCGACAGAATTGGCAGCTTTCCGTGGAAAAGCTCCGTTACAGGATGACCAGACATTTCTGTTGTTAGCAGAAGAGGAGGAGTGAGTTATGGCACATAAGATTCTCGTGGTAGACGATCAACCGTTTATGGTGCGTCTGATACAGCACCATTTGGAGAAAGCTGGTTATGAACTAATCAAGGCGCGAACTCCAGAAGAAGCTCAGACAGCCATCGCTCACGAGGTCCCTCACCTGGTCCTTATGACCGAACGTGCGGCAGATCAAACGATTTATTCGCCAAGCCCGAATCCGAACATCACGGCGATTCCTGTGATTCGCATGACGGATGTGCCTGAAACCATGCCGCAACAAAAACCCCTGGCAGATGACGAAATCGTTCTCCGTAAGCCATTCAGCCCAACCAAACTTGTGGCCGAAGTGAAACGACTTCTGCCGGAAAGCCCCACCGAACAATAAAATTCAAATCATGAAACCGGTTTTACCTTTGTTCATCATGCTCGACGCGTGTGGCTGGGAAATCGTAAAGAACGATCCATTCCTGGAAACACTGGCTCCATCCCGGAAAAAGCTGAAGTCCGTCTTTGGCTACAGTTCTGCCTGTGTGCCTTCTATTGTTTCAGGCCGATGGCCTGAAGAACACCGCAACTGGTCATACTTTGTTTACGATCCGCAGAACTCCCCCTTCAAGTTTCTTCGGCCGTTGCGTTGGTTGCCAAAGGCGGTGACAAGCCGTCGGATATTTCGTCGGTGGCTTACAAAATTGGTACGCAGACAACTGCGTTTTCAGGGCTACTTCGACTTGTACAACATCCCTTTCGAACACATTACTCTGTATGACTTTAGTGAAAAAAAGAGTCCCTTGCGGCCGAAAGGTATGAACCGAGGGCCGAATATCTTCGACCTGCTTCAGCAAAAAGGCATTTACCACTACGCAAGCGATCCGGACCTGACGGAAGAACAGAATTATCCTCAACTGCTGGCAGCAATCGCCGGCGGCAAGATTGACTTTGCCTTTTCCTACTGGCCGGGGCTCGACGGCTTACTGCACAGCGTCGGAAACCAGTCCCCTCAGGTTCCCGCGAAACTCCGTCTGTATGAAGATTGGATCCAAAAGGTGGTCGACACCGCCAGACAGCATTACGAGGAAGTTCATCTCTATGTCTTCAGCGATCACGGAATGGCAAATTGTGATGAGTTATTGGATCTGAAATCAAAAATTGAAGCGCTGCCGGTCAAATTGGGAAAAGACTACGCGGTCGTCTATGACTCTACGATGGCTCGCTTCTGGTTCTTTAATGAAGAAGCCAGAAGCTCGGTAACCAAAGCGTTACAAAAAGTGCCGGAGGGCAGGATTGTTCCCGACCAGGAGCTCAAGGAATTACGCGCCTATTTTCCAGATCGCTATTTTGGAGAAACAATTTTTCTCGTACGGGAAGGGGTTTTGATTGTCCCCAGCCATATGGGAGAAAGGCCAATCCGCGCGATGCACGGCTATCATCCGTCCGAAAAGCATAGTTTTGCCACTTTATTCACCAATCAACCTAGAATCAGTGAAGAGATTGTTTCCATTCCGGATATTTACAAATTGATGGTGCAGGAAATCGGTCAACTGCAGGAAGCGAACAGCCCCGTCGGCATCCTGGCATAAGCTTATGAATTCAATGTTAAACGCACTGCCGTTGGGGCGTCTGAAGCATCAGTTCTGGAGAAACTGCTACTTCAAATTCGTCCTCCCGCACGTGGAACGAATTCGCCTTCACGACATTGAATTGGATCTCAGCCAACTACCTTTAACGATTCGCAACAGGATCATCAACATTGGCTACGAAGATGCGGAGCGAGAGCTATGCAAAGCCATGCTGACGCAGGCTGATAATGTGCTCGAGCTTGGAGGGGGACTAGGTTTCCTGGGGCTTTTCTGTCAGCTAAAGCTGGGGATCAGACACTACGCCACAGTTGAAGCCAATCCAACAACCTTCGAAATTTTGAGAACGAATTATCGTTTAAACAACCTTGAACCCATTGCGTGGAATCTGGCGCTGGGTCCCGCTGATGGTGCAGCCCGCTTCGATATAGAAGGCGCATTTTGGCAGCACCATATTTGCGAAAACACAAAAGACAACGGAGTGGTTTTAGTAGAATCCGCAACTCTCCCCGCGATCCTCGCCCGAGTTGAGTTTCCAGTGACCGCATTACTGGTCGATATTGAAGGAGGGGAAGCTCACATCGATTTTCAAACAATTCCCGCCAGCGTAAAAAAAATAATTATGGAGGTTCACCGGGAAAGTCTGAGTGAACAGGCAGTGAAGCGCCTCTTCTCAAGAATTCGTGAACAAGGGTTTCATACTGAGCATTGCAGAGACACGACGTTTGGCTTTGTAAGGAACTGATATGTCACAAATATTCCACCCAACCGCACACGAAACCGAAATCGCTGATTTAGTTCAGCGCCTTCCCAACGGCGACGAGGAGGCATTTTGGCGCCAACACTTACGCGGGATAGATCAGCCCGCCCTTCTCGGCTCTACGCGAGAGCGTGTTACCAAAGGCGAATCGAGCGGACAACAAGAGATCTTTTTCTCCAGCGCCCTCAACGAATCCCTTGATGCCATCGCTCGCAAACTGGAACTCAGCCGAGACACTATTTATCTAACCGGCTGGTCAGTTCTCCTCAGCCGCTATAGCGCTGATGCACCAATTTTGTTCGGAGCACGTTTTTCATCTCTTCAGAGTAACCCCGAACGCCTTTGGCCAGTGTCATTGTCGGTGAAAAGCGAATCTTCTGTTGGTGAAGTCCTTCGAGACATTCAGAAAATGCGCGATGATCTTCGGAAGCGCGAACCTGTTTCTGAGCGTGATTTACATTTGTGGTGCGAAGTTCAGCCGGAGCAGATCCTCATTGAGACCGTCCTTGATTTTACAGAGTCCAGCGATTCTTTGTTGCCTGGCCAACCACTGGAGCTCCGTTTTTCGGCCGATGAAAATTCAATTACATTTGCTTTCTGGACCAGGCATTTCACGAGTGACGCCATTCGGCGACTTGGAGAACAATATATCTGCCTCCTCGAGGAACTCGCAGCAAAACCGTTAAAAAACGTCGCGCAACTATCTATTCTGCCTCTGCGTCAGCGCGAACAAATCCTGAACGAGTGGAATATCACTGACAAAACCTTCCCTGAATATTCCGCTCTGCATCAATTATTCGAAAAAAAGGCAGCGGAAGTTCCGGAAACGGTTGCCGTTGAATTCCCCAAAAAAGATGTGGGGATTCTGTTCGAACGGCAAATCACCTATCATGAGTTGAATTTTCGCGCGAATCAACTCGCTCACCATTTGCAGCGACTGGGAGTAAACCGGGACGTCGTGGTCGGGATTTGTATGGATCGTTCGATCGAAATGGTCGTCGCAGTACTTGCCGTTCTCAAAGCGGGAGGCGCTTATGCGCCTTTGGATCCCACGTACCCAAAAGAGCGCCTCGCATTCATGCTGGAGGACACAAATGCGCCAGTGATCCTGACAGAGCAGAAGTTTGCCAAGCTTTTTACAAACGTCGGCAGTCACGTGCTTTGTCTTGATGTACACTGGAACCAGATCAGCACGGAAAGTGGGGACAACCTCAACAGTCGGGTTGGAAAAAATCATTTAGCTTATTTAATTTATACATCGGGATCTACGGGCCAACCCAAGGGCGTCGCCATGAGACAAGGTCCCCTGCTCAATTTGCTTTTCTGGCAAATGTCCAGTTGGCACGGCATCGGTCCGGCAAGAACATTGCAATTTGCTTCGTTGAATTTCGATGTTTCGTTCCAGGAAATCTTTTCTACGTGGTGTTCAGGAGGTACCCTTTTACTTATCACCGACGACCAACGACGCGATTCGAGGGCCCTGGCTCGTTTTCTGGAGGAACAGAAGATCGAACGGCTGTTTCTGCCCTTCGTCGCTCTGAAGCATTTGGCTGAAGCTTGCGACCACGAAAACATTTTCCCAAGGCAGCTCCGCGAAGTAATAACCGCTGGCGAACAACTACAAATCACGCCACACATCAGCAGCTTTTTCAGCCGTCTTCCCCGCTGCACTCTCGAAAATCAGTACGGCCCCTCGGAAACACACGTGGTAACTGCACACAGGTTAAATGGTCTTCCCATCAATTGGCCAGCGCTCCCCAGCATCGGAAAGCCAATTGCCAATAGCCGCGTCTACATTCTTGATCGGCAAAAGCAACCTGTCCCAATTGGCGTGCCCGGAGAAATTTATCTCGGAGGCGTTTGCCTGGCGCGTGGTTACTTGAATCGACCCGACCTTACCGCCGAAAAATTTTTATCGGATCCATTTCTTGAAGGGGAACGCATGTATAAGACGGGTGATTTGGCCCGTTGGTTGCCTGACGGAACCATTGAATTTCTCGGACGAATCGACCATCAAGTAAAGGTCCGCGGGTTTCGAATTGAACTGGGAGAAGTTGAAGCTGTTCTCAGCAGACACCGAGGAGTTCGCGAGGCGGTTGTTATCGCACGCGATAATCTGCAAGGGGAAAAACAGCTGGTCGCTTATCTTGTCTCCAGAAATGGTGCATTATCATCTGCAGAACTTCGAGGATACCTGCTGCAGCATATCCCTTCTTACTGCGTGCCAGCGGCCTTTGTAACGCTCCCGGTCCTTCCAACAACGCCGAATGGGAAGGTGGACCGTAAGTCCTTGCCGGAACCTAATCTCGTCGAAGAATCCCCAACAAAGATAAAACGGCCAGAAAACCCTTTGGAATTGCAGCTCAAATTGGTTTTCGAAAAATTTTTCCAACGCCGTCCGATTGGAACGGATGTTAGCTTTTTCGAGTTGGGCGGTGATTCCCTCCAGGCATTGAAGCTCGTCGTTGAACTTGAGCGAGCGACATCTAAAAAGCTCCCTCTAAATATATTGTATCAGGCACCTACGGTGGAAATGTTGGCGAAGGAGATCCACAAGCAATCGCCAGGCGGCGAATTTTCGTCTTTGGTTCCCTTGCAGCCACACGGCAAACGTCCACCACTTTTCCTGATTCATACGACCCCCGGAGATGTTCTCGGGTATGGGAATCTGATTTTTCACCTGGATTCAGATCAACCGTGCTTCGGCTTTCAATCAAGAGGTTTGGGGCGCGCCGAACTAAGCCATCACACAATCGAAGAAATGGCGGCGCATTACATCAGGGACCTAAGAAAAGTTCAGCCACGCGGCCCCTATCAACTTGGGGGATGGTGCTACGGGGGCATCGTAGCTGTCGAAATGGCACATCAGCTTCGCGCGGCTGGCGAAAAGGTTGCACCATTGCTCTTAATCGAGACGCCCGCCCCGACGCCACCTCTAACAAATATATTTTACTACACTCGTCGCATTGGCCGGCTGCTTTGCATGAAGCCCAGTGAATGGCGAATTTATCTAACTGCAAAAACCAAATATTATAGAGGCCGCAGAACGGCGAATGAGCTGCGGTTTCGTCGTGTGGATCAAACTTCAGGAACAGACGCGAAAGCGGTCGAACAACGAAACCAACTGCTTGAACAACTCGAACAGGTTTACCACACCAATCTAACCGCCTGGCAACATTACAAACCCCGGTTTTACGCCGGTGAAATCATCCTTTTCAATGCCGCACAGCAAGACCCGGCCATGATTCAGGATCCACTATACGGCTGGCCCGCTCTTGCAGCTAAAATCGAAGCCCATTTCATTCCCGGAACCCACGACACGATTCTTATGGAACCGCACGTCCAGGTTCTTGCAGAAAAAATGAACCATTGCCTGCTGAAAGCACAACAAACTGCACGCTAATTTTCCATCATGAGTTCCGACGAAGTCACAAAAAATATCTGGCGCAATTCAATCTCCAACTACATTTGCATTGGCCTTCGAATGTTATTTGGTCTGGTGATGTTTCGCCTGCTGTATCAACATCTTCGTCCTGAGGAATTCGGTTTCTGGTCCGTCCTTTGGAGTGTGTTTGGTTACGGAATCCTCCTCGATTTCGGCTTTGGATTCACCGCTGTCAAACGTGTCGCCGAGCTTTCAGCCCAACAAAAGTGGGAAGAACTCAGCCACGTTCTTAGCACGATTTTTTACCTCTATTTGGCGGTTGCACTCGTGATTGTCGTTGGGATCCTGCTCGGATCGAACTACATTATTGAACTGTTCCGTTTGTCGGAAACTAACAAAGAACCATTTCGTGAAACACTGATCATCTTCTTTGTCGGCATGGGTTTGATTTTCCCGGTGGGAATTTTCCCGGAAGTTCTCATTGGCCAGCAGAGAATATTCATCACCAACGTAGTCTTTTCGATCAGCGTGGTTGCCAATTTCGCGCTGCTTTGGATGGCCACGCATTTCGGACTGGGCATGAAGGCATATCTATTGATTGCTCTCTATTGCGGATTTGTTCCGTGTTTGGTTTGTGCGATCTATGCCCTTCGAGGCCTTCCGCAGGTAAAAATCCGTCCCCGCCTCTTTTCCTGGAAAATGGTCTCGAACACCCTTCAATTTTCCTTGTTTGCCTACGTCAGCACTCTCAGCAACCTGATCTTGACGAAAACCGACCAACTGGTTCTTAGCACCACCCTGGCCGTCTCTGCCGTCGCAATTTATCAAGCCGGCGCAAAGATCGCGGAAATGTTCACGGCGTTTGCGACACAGTTGCCAGATACATTTTCACCCGCAGCAGCGCATCTCCATGCGAAAGGAGACAAGGTTTTTCTGCAAAAGTTGCTCGTTAACGGAACGCGCTTCAGCGTCATGATTGCGACACCGGTCTATTTTATATGTGCCTTTTATATGGAGGGGATTTTGCGCGTCCTTACAGGAGAAAAAATTGCCAACCCGGAAACGTTTTGGATCGGTGAGATACTTTTGCTTTGGGGTTACATGATTCTAATTACCCAAAGTGTTTCAAAACGCATCTTCATGATGTGCGGCCATGAACGAAAACTCATGTGGCTCGGCATCGGAGAGGCATTGTTGAATCTGACGCTTAGTGTAGCGCTCGTTTTGCACTTTAAGAATGTTCTCGGCGTTGCTCTAGGTTCGTTGATCGCAAGCACGGTATTTGGCTGGTTTTATTTGTGGCCCTGGGCGGCGCGGGAAGCGAATTTGACCGCATTTCAACTCGCCAAGATTGTTTTGTTTCCGATCTGGATTGCATGCATACCTCAACTCGCATTTGTGATATTAGGCCGACTCACCCCATGGTTTGATTTTCGCACAAACATCCCTCTCTTTCTTGGCGAAGCCGCGATTGCCGCGTTGGTTGGTGTTCTGTGTCTCTGGCGCCGGGCACTAACGGCGCAGGAAAAAGAAATGCTCACTCTCAAATTCGGCAAATTCTTCAATCGTTTTTCTCCGGTATGAAAGAACCATTGGTCAGCATCATTCTGCGGTCTTTTAACGAAGGCTGGGCCTTGCGCAAGACGCTACCGGCAATTCGGGCTCAGAACTATCAGAACTGGGAATTGATTGTGATTGATTCTGGATCCAGAGACGGCTCCCAGGAATTAATCACATCCTTCGGACCCCAGCATTTCATTCAAATTCAGCCACACGAATATAATCCCAGCAGGGTGATGAACCACGGGATGTGCCTTGCACAATCCAATTTTGGAATATTTCTCAATGCCGATGCCACCCCGCAAGGAGACAACTGGCTGCGGGCATTGGTTGAGAGACTCTCAGACCCAAAAGTGGCTGCTGTTTTTGGACGTCAGATTCCTCGACCTGATTGTGAAGCCGTCTATGCCTGCGATTACGACCGTTGTTTTGGCGAACAACGGGAGTCCCGGAAGTGGGATCACTTCTTCAGCATGGTGAGCAGTGGTTTGCGCAAAGATATTTGGGCCAAACGAGGATTCCTCGAAAAACTTCAATACGCAGAGGACGACGAATACACCCGCTGGGCCAAAGACCAGGGGTACCAGATCGTCTATGTTCCAGATTCCGTTGTAATGCACTCGCATAACTACACGCCAGCCCAGGCGTACAAACGCTGCTTTGGTGACGCCAGAGCCCTTGCCGCATCCTGGAAAAAAGATCCCGATTATTTCAACTGGTGGCGAACACTCGTGTTTGGATGGGCGAGCGATTTCCGTCATGACATCCGTTTCTGCGCCCAACACGGTCGCTGGTCCGAACTGATTCACGCCGCCAGAATTCGCTGGCATCAAAGGAAAGGCAAATTGGATGGATTCAAAGCAGGCTGGAGGGATTACAGAGAGAAATCCAATGAAAATTCTGGTTTTGACCAATCTTTATCCACCGCATTATGAAGGCGGTTATGAACTGCACTGCGAGACTGTCGTCAAAGCGTTACAGGCCCGAGGTCACTCCGTGGACGTGCTGACGTCGGATCACGGAGTAAAGTGTACAGATCCAAAGGAGTCCAATGTCGTCCGTGAATTGAAAGTACACGGACTGTTTGGTAGCCCGTGGCTTGGAATAAAGAAGCTCGCGAAACAGGAGGAACATAATAATCAGAAACTGCGTGAGGCTTTACAACGATCGAGGCCTGATCTCGTGTATGTCTGGAGCTTTAGCGGTCTTTCGAAGTCCATGCTTTTCACTTTGCAACGGACAGGAATTCCCCGGGTTTTCGCCGTCTGCGATCATTGGATTTTTCGTGCTTCGAAAGCAGACGTATGGCTCCGATGGTGGAATGAACCCGATGCGCCGTTGCAAAAGCGGTTACTGCGCTTCGGTTGGACAATCATCGGTAAACGTCGTCGTTTCCGAAAAGCGGCACCTACAACGCCCACCACTCGATTGCGTTTTCCGCGAATCTATTTTTGCAGTCGAGCTCTCCGAGATCTGACTGCCTCAGCCGGGTACAATGTCCATCACGGTGCTATTATTTATTGTCCTCTAAACGTAGATCGTTTCCGTAGCTCGCCCAAACCTGCCGCGAGCCCATTGAAACGACTTCTTTATGTGGGCCGCCTCACTGAAGACAAAGGAATTATGACAGCCCTTCGTTCGGTAGCGCTGTTACGTGACAAATTTTCAGGAGCGTTGAGCGTCTATGGCCGCGGCAGGCCCGAATATGAAGCTACCCTAAAGAGATATGTCGAAGAACAGAAACTACCGGTGACTTTTTTTAGTCCACTTTCACCGGAACAAATGCCGACAGTCTATGCGCAACATGATGCTTTGCTCTTTACATCGGAATGGCCTGAACCGTTCGCATTGACTCCCTTGGAAGCGATGGCCAGCGGAGTTCCAGTCATTGGCACAATGACCGGCGGCAGCGCTGAGCTGTTCCGCCACGGAGAGAACTCCCTCACTTACACCGCCGGCGACCCGACTGACCTTGCCCGGAGAGTTCTTGAACTGAATTCAAACAGCTCCATGCGTCAGCAAATCGCTGAAACTGCTTATCACGAAGTTCATCAGCGATTTTCAGAACCGGTAATCGTTGACCAAATTGAGGAATACCTTCAGGAGACCGTGACCTGTTGGTCCAAGTTTGCCAGCACAGGATCATTAAAATGAGCCGCCGTTTCACATTGGATGGAAGTGCTGCATTGGAACAAAACCTGGCGAACCTTTGCGAAAAGGTCCGCCACGAGGTCGTCCAACTTGTGCCGCCCAGACAAATAGAAAGCCTTTTCCTCGGCGGAGGCTACGGTCGCGGCGAAGGCGGCGTATTAAGGACCGCTTCCGGCGATCTTCCATACAACGATCTTGAATTTTACGTTTGTCTGCGTGGCAACCCTATTCTTAATGAACGGAGCTTTTCAAAAGGCTTTCACGCCTTGAGCGAACGCCTTTCAAGGGAGGCAGGTATTGAAGTTGAATTTAAACTTTCATCGCAACGCAAACTTTTGCGAGAAACTCATACAATGTTCTTCTATGATCTCGCGTGGGGGCATCGGGTGCTGATTGGAGACCCGCTGGCACTTGCTGGTCGCGAACCTGATTCGCAGAAAATTCCCGAATTCGAAGCAACACGCCTGATGATGAATCGATGTTCCGGCCTGCTCTATTCACAGAGGAAACTTCTGGATGAGCCATTCACCTGCGAGAACGGAGATTTCGTGGGCCGCAACCAGGCGAAGGCCCAACTTGCCTTTGGTGACGTTCTTCTCGCGACCCATGGGCTCTACCATTGGAGCTGCCGTGAACGCCACAAGCGCCTCCAAAATCTCTCAATTCCCTTTCCACTCCTCGCACAACTCCGATGTCATCACGCCTTGGGAGTTGAATTCAAACTGCATCCACAAAAAAAATCCGGAACCAGGGAACATTTCCTGCCACTACAAACGGAACTGTTACAAGTCGGCAGAGAGTTGTGGCTGTGGCTCGAATCGCGGCGGCTCAAGCAACCGTTCGATTCGATAGAAAGCTATGCTCTTTCTCCCACTGACAAATGCCCAGAGACGAAGGCTGTCCGCAATGTCCTGATCAACGTTCGACGATTTCGATCCGCTGTTTTTTCTGCGGGCAAAACCTTTCGTTATCCGCGCGAGCGGTTGCTTGAAGCTCTCCCTCTTTTGCTGTGGGAGCCCTCGACGCTGTCTTCGAAAGCTCTCCTCGGACGAGTTCAATCGAATCTTCAATCCAACGCCACAAGCTTTCCAGCGCTTGTTGATGACTATTTCAAACTTTGGCAAAACTTTAATTGAGGTATGAAAATCCTGGTTTTCTATCCATACGTCCCCTACCCGCTTGATCGAGGCACGTACCACCGGACCTTCCACCTTCTAAAGGAACTGGCGCGAGAACATCAGGTCGACTTGTTGGCACTCGCGGAAAAGGGTGAAGGGATGGAGCATAAGCCGCTCTTTGAAAAGTTCTGTCATCGCGTCGATTTCGTGCCCTTCCGGCACTCTGAATGGCCGCGCCTGTTCCCGAATCGCCTGATGAATCCCCTGCCGACGTCCATCGCTCACTGGACAATTCCAGGCCTCGCGAAAGAAATCGAATCGATCCTCACCACAGGAAAATACGATGTAGTGCATTGTTGCGATATTGTCCTCGCTCAATATTTTTTGAAACACAACCGCAATGTTCCTTTGGTAATCGACAGGAGCCGCGTTGATCTGCTTTTTCAATTGGCAGAACACAACCGAATGAATTTCTCCTGGCGCACCAAACTTTTACGTTACGAGGGTTACTTTAAAATGTGGCGGTATGAAAAGGCCATTGCACGCCGTGCAGCACTGCAAGTTGTTTGCGGCGTCGACGATGAGCGTTTTATTCGTCGTTGGATCAGTCGAACGGCGCCGGTGCAGGTTTTAGTCAACGGCGTTGATCTCGAATACTTTCATCCCTCTTCTTCGGCCATGCCGCGTGCGGCCTCTCCTACAGTCCTGTTTTGCGGCGCGATGGACTATAATCCAAATATCGATGCGTTGCGCTGGTATTTTAGTTCAATTCACGAAACGTTGCACGCAAAGGTTCCTGATCTGCAGGTGCTGATTGTGGGAAAAAATCCAACGACGGAAGTTCAGGCCTACGCTCAGAAAAAGAATGTCATCGTCACGGGAGGCGTTCCTGACGTCCGGCCTTTTTACCGCCGCGCCTGGATGCAAATTGTCCCTCTCCGCATCGGCGGTGGTTCGAGGCTGAAAATCGTTGAGTCGCTGGCTATGGGCACACCCGTTGTGTCCACGACGATTGGCGCTCAAGGCCTGGGCCTGGTTCACAATGATGACATCCTTCTCGCCGACACGGCCCAGGACTTCGTTACCCAAACCGAACGCGCTTTGGCAGACGATGCTTTGCGACAACAGCTCAAGGTTAAAGGTCTTGAATCCGTTTGTTCACGTCTTTCCTGGAAAATGTTGGGGTCAGAACTTTCAAACATTTACAGAAATCGTTTTGCGGGAACCGGTGACTCCACGAATATTTCTGACAAATTCCAGATCGCGAGTGCGCTTGCGCCTGCATTGAAGCGAATCTAGAGTCGCATGCTATTGCATGACTACGCCGGTTAAGCTGGAAAAAGACGACCAACTGACACTGCGCATGGCTGCGCTTGGTGTGAGTGAGTCCGATATTGAAGAAACCTTTGTTCGTTCGGGTGGTCACGGAGGTCAAAACGTCAACAAAACGTCGACGTGCGTCATGTTGCTGCATCGCCCCACCGGCCTGCAGGTCAAATGCCAGACGACGCGACACCAGGCACAAAATCGTTTACTCGCGCGAACGTTGCTGCTGGACAAAATTGAATCGGAACAAAAACGACGCGCCGAGCAAGAACGCTCACGACTGGAAAAAATTCGACGGCAAAAGCGGGGCCGGAGCAAAGCCGCCAGGCAACGAATCCTCGCGGATAAACTTCGTCATTCCGCCAAGAAAAACCTCCGTCGCACCAGGTCCGACGACTAATTCACAACCTTAGAAGTCCAAGGCCACATCCACGGCCCGAGCCGAATGTGTCAACGCTCCGGCCGAAATGAAATCCACCCCCGTTTCGGCAATTCCACGAATCGTCTGCAGGTTGACGCCGCCGCTGGCCTCAAGTTTTGCGCGGCCATTTACCCAAAATACCGCGGTACGCATCTGGTCCAGCGTCATGTTGTCCAACAGGATCATATCTGCGCCCGCCTCAACGGCTTGTTGAACCTGCAATTCGGTATCAGCCTCTACCTCCACTTTCAGATTTGGATATTTTTCGCGCGCCTTTCTGATGGCCGCAGCGACAGCATTGGGCGGCTCCAAAGAAAGAGCAGCCAAGTGGTTATCTTTGATCAAGACCATGTCGAAAAGACCAATGCGATGATTTTTTCCACCGCCACAAGTCACCGCGTATTTTTCAAGCAACCTTAAGCCCGGTGTTGTTTTACGCGTATCCAGAATCTGGGCCTTGGTTCCGTGCACAGCCTCCACAAATTTCGCAGTCAATGTTGCCACTCCTGAAAGCCGTTGCACAAAGTTCAATGCTACTCTTTCAGCCGTGAGAATTGCCTGCGCCGGGCCATGGATTTCCAGCAACGTTTTTCCTTTCTCTGCTTTTAATCCATCAGCGCTGATCCGCTTGATCTGCAGGCCCGGAAAGACCTGTTGAAATGTTTCTACCGCCAAATCCAGGCCTGCGACGACCAATTCCTCCCTTGCGACCATTTTCGCATCTGCCAGGGCATTGGCTGGAATCGTCGAAAGCGTCGTGGCGTCGCCAACGCCCACGTCTTCAGCCAGAGCAATTTTTACCACCCGTTGAATCTCTGATTTTGGAAGCACATCCATGTAGGCAAACTTACGAAGAAACCCAAAAAGAAAAAGATTTTTCCGTGAATGAGAAACAGCTATCCTCCTTCCAATCCACAATGAAACTGCGCTATTTCCTCGTCCTGATATTGATCCTGCTCGCCGGGGGACTGCAGGCACAAACGACAAAAAAATCAGTCAAACAATGGGAACCGCAGATTCGCGACTTTGAACTCCACGACAAAACGAATCCACCACCGGCCAATGCCATTCTGTTTGTTGGCAGTTCCAGTTTTCGGATATGGAAAACAACCGCGGCGGACTTCCCTGAATATAAAGTGATCAACCGCGGTTTCGGAGGCTCACAGATTCCCGAGATTAATTATTATTTCAGCCGAATCGTTACCCCCTACTCGCCAAAAACGATCGTCTTCTACGCAGGCGACAACGATTTGGGCGAAGGGAAAACTCCAGAAGATGTTTTCCACGATTTCAAAACTTTCGCAGACAAAGTCCATTGGGCCTTTCCAAAAACCCAAATTCTTTTTATTTCAATCAAGCCCAGTGTGGCCCGCTGGAAAAATAAAGAGAAAATCATTAAGGCAAATCGTCTCGTCGAGACCTACGCGCGACACACCGATTTTCTCCACTATGTGGATATCTTCCCCCCCATGTTGGATAAGGATGGCAATCCTCGCGCCGACCTTTTCCTCAAGGACGGCCTGCACATGAATCGTAAAGGTTACGAGATATGGATTTCTGCGTTGAAACCAGTCCTCGCAGAATTTCACGCCGGAAAAAAGCCGGAAACAACCAAGTAGGATCACTCCTCCTTGAGACCGTCTTCGACCATTTTTTTAAACGGCTTTGTGGACTTGTAAACCAGCTCTTTAGGTCCAGTGAGTCGGACCATCAAGGTTCCCTTTGATGTCGGAACGATCGCACCGAGAAGTGCGTAGTTGGTCAGTGAAAGGGATTCCTTGCCAAAACCTTTGTAGACTCCCTCCATTTGCCCGTAGAGAATCTTGAAACGTCCAAGAGTCGTCCGTTCGATGGTAGGAAGAACCTTATTTTTTTCCCGGAACTGTGCCTGCCAGCGCTTCAGGCACTCGTCCGGATCGCCTTGTTTGTTCTCGGTTGGATACCAATAAAACACAACGTCACCGGCGTCCGGTTTGTGTTCAGTGGTAATCCGGAGCTGCGCCTTGCGGCCTTTCGACTCCGGGGTGATCCATTTCCACTTCTCCGGAGCGACGAAAGTAAAGTTCTCGACCATGAAGTTCGCCGGATCAGCGGACACCCGACAAGCTCCCCATAAAACCGTCACCAGAATCGAAATGAACCACCGAATTTTCATGCGCCTTATTCCTCCTTCAAAGCATCCTCCACCATCTTCTTAAAGGATTTCGTTGCCTTATATACCAAATCTTTTGGGCCGGTCATTCGAACCATGATGCTCCCTTTGGCATTTTGAATTACGGTACCGAGCAACGCATGATTTGTCAGGGACAACGCTTCCTTGCCAAAGCCTTTATACGTTCCCTCCATTTGTGCGTACATCAGTTTGTAGCGGCCATAAGTCGTGCGCTCCACCGTCGCCACTATTTTTTCCTTATCACGAAATTGCGCCTGCCAGCGTTTCACGCAGCCATCCGGATCGCCTTGTTTGTCCTCCACAGGAAACCAATAAAAAATGGCATCAAGACTTTGCAGTTTGTGCTCACTGAAAAAACGGAGATGAGCCTTGCGCACCTCGGAATCGGGAATAACCCAGTCCCAGCCGGCTGGCCGGACGAAAGTAAGGTCATCGATCATGAAATTCGCGGGATCGGCGCACAAAATGCCCCGGAGGAGGAAGCAAGCAACCGCGATCAACAAACGGCTCTGCAATTTCATGAAATAAGAAACACCGGGCACGAACGAACAACGACCGTGCCTCCCCCCTTATATCGCAAAATTACTGGAGAGGATAAAGGTCTAAACGTCGAAAGAACATTTCCGCCCCTTCCGATTGAACAAGGATTTTGCCCGCCGTCGGGACCGCGTTCGTTCCTTCAAGAGTTTTGTGGCCATTTACCGTAATCCCAAAATGATCGCCTCCACAGAAGACTTCCATGGTGTTCCATTCTCCAACGGGCTTTTCGATTTCATTGGGACCGCGAAAACCTTTGACGTCCTGCCACGGGTTACGACCGGGACGATCGAAACGCGCGATGGCCGGCCCCTTTCGAACCCCGTCCACTGTCAGGAAAGCACCGCTTACCACCAGAATGTCCCCAGTACCACCTTCGATGATCTGAGCTTCAAGAGATTTCGGCCACACCTGGTCGCGTCCAACGAAGTGGCAAAGCACTCCACCATCACGGGCATTGTCGGCGCGGGGAGCCCAGGTCTTGTGTCCCCACTTGAATTCAGCGACGAGACGATAATTGGAATATTCCTTTTTCGTGGCGAGATAGCCGTAGTGCTGTCCGCTAATGTGAAGCACCAGATTCGATTCAGCCTGTCGCGTCTGGTATTCGGCTCCCTTGCGAGCTTCCCGGGCTGGTTTGATCCAGGTGAAAACGTGGTTCGTATCGTTGTTCAGTCCGAGATCTTTGAGGTAACAATAAAAGTTTTCCGGTTTCAGGAGGTTGATGACCTCTGTGGCATTCGTTTCGGCTTTCGCGGAAAGGGAAATCAACGTGGTAACTAACGCGAAGAGAACAAATTTGCGCACAGGAGTATTCATGTGCGAGCAGTTAAAAACCGTACCGCAGGACGGGCAATAATAAAATGCAGCGAGTGACGATTAACGGAAGGAATCAACGACCTTCGTTCATGTTCGAAGGCAAACCAGGATCGTAGCCGCGAACATAACCCCAGGGACGAGTGGAGACATTTTCCCCATCTGCTTCATCCGTGGCACATCCCGAAAGCGCCACCACGGCGCCCACGAAAAGAATCCCTAAAAACAAACTGCGAAGCACTTTCATCTTAGTAAAGGACCTGATCGCCTTCCATCACGTCAGCATTCTTCCAACCGGGGAGAACGTTCGCGATGCTGCGATTTTGATCGACACTGAAAACCTTCACTTTGCCGACCAGCTTGCCATTACGATTCACCAACATTTCACCGCGTTCAAGGACACCTTGATTACCACCGATGTCGAGAACGACGAAATCATACTTCGGATCGACCGCCACAACTTTGCCTTTAACACCAGGCATCGCCGGAGGACGCTCTTCGGTACCGATCAGGCGAGCCAGTTCTTCGCTCTTCGCGCGAAGGGTTTTTGCCAGGATACGATTTTCATCGCCCATGACATCCTTGGCTTCTTTCAGTTTCTTATTATCAGCGATTAAAGCTTTGACCTGTCCGGGGGTAATGCCCACGTCTTTCCATTGGGCCAACATCCGTTGCGATTCGTCGCGTTCCGTTTCAGCTTTGGAAAGTTTCGAAGCGATGTCTTTGGCGTGCTTTTCCTGTTCGTTCGCACGGGCCGTTTCCTTCTTCAAGGAAGATTCCGTGGTGGCTAATGTCTTCTTGGTGGTCGCGAGTTCGCCTTCGGTCTTCTTCAGGGAAGCCTTGGCTTCGTTCCAACCCTTGAGGTTGGCTTCCTTCTCCGTCTTTTGCTGATCGCGCTCTTCTACCGCGGTTTTGATCACCTTTTGAACTTGTACGAAATTGAGTACCGCAGCAGCAATCCCTGCGACAATGGCAATGATAAGGGCTATTCGGAGCATGGTTGTTCGCTTTTCGTTAAGCTAACGAGTTCAGTACATTATTGAAGCCAGAGAAAATGTCAACGCCTGTTAGGGCAAAAACCCACGAGAAAAAAGTCATTTTTCCTCGTCCGCCAGACGCAACGCCCGCTTCAGGATCGTTTCGTCTCTTTTTTCCAGTTCTTTGTTCACCGTCCAATAGTAATTCCACATCAAATTGTTCGTATTCGACTCACTGGATCCCGGGTCAACCAACAGCAGCAACCGGGAGGAATCATTCTGGAGGTCCTCAATGCTTAGCTTGAAAGCGTCGTTGATCAACCGTCGGTACAATTTCTCTGCCTGGCCTTTGTAACCACGGGTATAAAGCAGGATAAAAGACTCCCGCAATTCGGTGTGCCGGCTCTTTTTCTCTTCAAATTGCAGGATGATCATCACGCTGCAGAAGACCAGCACCGCCAAAAAAATTAATACGTAACGGTTTGCGCTAAAATAACGCATGGAGTTTGGACGGCAGGAGTGCCGCCCGAGTTCGGATTATTTTGCCTGAAGGAAAGGTTCCTTGTGCGACGCCTTATTTCAAGAGAGGCAACAGTTTCTTGTCGATGGATTCTTCCTTCTCGTCCAGGTCCACCTTGTGCAACGACCACTGTTCCACATGCTCAATTGTCTGCTCCGGGTCGAGCTTTTGTAGAGGTCCAAGGCTTTCCACTTCCAGCATGTCGCCGCGGGTGTAGCATTCCGTATTGCAACCGAAGTCGGGATAGATCGCTTTGGCTTCAAAGGGAAACTTCTTAATGAACAGCTCGCCGCCGCGGTAATAAGCGCCCCACCCCAGCGTGTTCATCGCACCGAATTTCTGGGGATTATTCAGCTTCGGATCGCATTTGACCTGGATGTATTTGGTTCCCCAGATCCAACGGGAATCCCGCATGTCAGTATAGCCCCACAAAGCGATCGCGCGCACGGGCAAAAGTTGGTTCACGGCTGGTTCCTGCGGAAAGATCGCCGTTCCAGGTCCTTGCATCACGGTTAATGCCCATGGCGCAGCTTCGACTGCCCAATGGTTCTTATTGGTCAAGCGATGCACGACGGTGATGCGATTGGTCTTCGCATCGAGTGTCACGGCGATTTCCTTTTGCAAACCAGTGCTTTCTTCCTCGGGCTGGACCAGACGCAGGGTTGCCGTCTTCTTGTCCCAATGATAAGCGATCGGGGAATTGTCCGGCGCGTAGGTGCGCGGACGAATCTCCGGGGCATGCCAGAAACGGTGACCACCGTAACTGCGCCATTGGTCCCCGCCGGTTTTTCCCATGTGATCGGGAAATTCCTTCATGAAGTTTTGTCCACCGACAAAAGCCATCTTGATAATGCGAGGGCCCACATCGGTCGTGGCGATCAATTCGATTTTGCCGTTGGTGAGGCGAAGGCAATTGGGCCAGCCGCCGTAAGAAATTTTTTCCAGTTTAACAGCCGCGCTTGATTTCATAAGGGTCAAAAAGAAAACAAACCAAAGAATTTTGCCGCGCATATTCGGCCACCATGGCGGATTTGCAACCTGAAATGAAGAAGTAAAATGGAGTAGTGGGGAGTATCTCTTAAAACCGGTCCCTTCCGTTGGCATGCAACCTGAAATGGCCCCATTCGCTTCTTTTCGAAATTCAATCGTCAAAATTTCAAATCCAACGCAAACCGTTGAAGATCAACCCCGGCCAACTTTACCGCGCGCGCGGGGTGCCAATTTCCGGGCTCGGAAAACGTTCTCTCCCAGCGCGCGGCACCGAAAAAGTCGCTCCGGAAATTCCTCCGCCCGCGCG
>CBHTTJ010000066.1:0-26371 GCA_966095605.1 uncultured bacterium
GCTTTTTGTGAAAACGGCTTTTCGGAAGGAAAAATGAACTCAGAAAAAGGCTTTTTCCGTCTTCCAATAATTATTTAAAGTCAGAAAACGGCGTTTTCTCACTTCAAATTATTTTTTGAACCCGGAAAACCACGTTTTCTGACTTCAAAAATAAATTTGAAACCAAAAAACGCCGTAATCTCGCTTCAAACAATAATTTGAACCCGAAAAACGCCGTTTTTCATCCTCAAATAATTTTTTAGACCCAGATTACGCGGTTTTCTGGGTTCAAATGATTATTTAAGGTCAAAAAACGACGTTTTCTGGGAATAAATCTAAAAAATCCGGCAATTCCGCATCCAAATAACGAGTCCGGGACAACTTTTTGCCTTCGAAAGCCGGAAGTCTCCAAAAAAAAATTTCCTACCCGACTTTTTGAGAAGCCTCGGGGGGAAGACTCCGGAACTCCCTTTCCCGGAAACACTTTCGACGCCTCTTTTTCCTTAAGGCTACCTCAGGAAAGACAGAACCTCAATTTGAGGGTATTTCTTATAAGCAAATTCCCGCCAAAGTTCGCCGATTCCCAATTTTCTATGAAAACATTACGGCGACTCGTCTTCACCTCTGTTCTGACGGCCCTCATCTCAGGAAGCAATTCCCAGGGTATTACAATCATCAGCGACAACTATAATACCACCGGTTCAGGGACCGGTTTCAACCTTGGCAGTGGTATTAATAGCGGAATCAATCCGCCAACTACCCGTTTGACCGGTTCCAGCGCCTCCGGACTGCGCTACCTCGCCACGGATACCAGTAAGACGAACACCGCTTACAGCATCGCCAGTAACAGGGCGTCCATTTCGTCGCAGGCGAACCCGGGGCGGTACGTTCTTTCCTCGAATGGATCGTCGCCGTTTGATTTCGGACCTTACCTGGGAGTCAGTGCAGCGTCTTCCACCAATCCCGCCGTTTACGATGTAGCGATCACCATCAAAAACAATTCAAGCGGGACCCAGCGTTGTTCCTTCGCGCTCGGAACGGTGGAAGGAATTAATACCGTGTGGGACTTCGGCTTTCAGTTTCACCGCGGGACAGCGGGAGACAATTTCTACACCGTCTCGGACCGCGTTGACACCGCGTCCATCGGTGTCCCCGATTTCACGGGAACCATTCTGACCATGGGCGCGAACACGTTTAATACAGAAGTCGCGGTGCTCATGCGCGTTACCGATGCCGGGGCTGAAACCAACGCCTTCAATTCCCGGGTGCAACTTTCGACCAATGCAGGCACATCGTTTTTTTACGATACCGCCAGCGATACCAATTTGCCGAACGGCTGGCGCCTCGACGGTCCGGCGCGCATCGTGATGTGGGACATCGCACCGAACGCAGGGACGGTGACCTACGACAATTTTTCCATCAACACGGTGACGATCCCGAATTGGGTCTGGACCGGTGCGGGCGCGAATGAAAATTGGAGCAGTGTCACCAATTGGAATGGCAACGCCTCGCCGATCACTGGCGCTCCCCTGCTCTTCTCCGGCACCACTCGCCAGGCAAACACGAATGATATGAGCGGCCTTTCCATTTCCGCTCTGACCTTTGCCAATGGTGGTTTTTCGCTTTACGGCAATGTGATTACGAACACCGGTTCCATCACGAACCTTAGTGGAAATAACAGTGTGAGCGGAAATCTCGCCTGGAGTGGAAACGCTGCGAAAAACTGGACACTCGCCTCCGGCACGGAGCTGACGCTGAACAACACCAACACGATTGAGGTCAACGGCGACCACAGCCTGATCGGCGGTGGAACGTTGCGTTTGCGCCAGGCCATGAACATCGGCCAGGCCTCGTCGGCAAATGCAGTCTTTAACGTGAAGGAAGGCGCTTACATCATTGATGGCGGCACAATGAAGGCGCGCAACGACGTCCGCATCGGTTCGCAAGCCACCGGCAACGGCGCCCAGATGCAGCTCATTAGCGGAGGCACGTTGAACCTGACATTGTCGTCCGCCAACATTCGCGTCGGCGACAGCACGAATCCGGTCACCAGCCAATTGCTTCTCGATAACAGCACCGTGACTTTGGCGGGCGGGAACCTGGCGATTCCTTACGTTGCGAACGCGAGCGGATTGGTTTCGCAAACAGGCGGCTCTGTTTCAAATGTTGTGGTGAATTTCAATCAGACCGGTGCGGGCACGGGAACGTACGCGGTAACGAACGGCACTCTCGCGGCGTTGCAAATCAAAAAGACAACAGCCGGAGGACAATCCCAAATTTATTTTGATAACGCCGTTCTTCGCACCGCCACCGGCGCGAGCAACACGTTCTTCTCCGGATTGAACCTCGCTGAAATTGAATCGGGCGGTTTGAGTTTGGATGCGACCGTTGATGTCGCCATCGATCAAACGCTGTCCGGTCCCGGTGCCCTCGCAAAGAACAACAGCGCGACTGTTTCTTTGAACAGTGCCAACACCTTTGCCGGTGGAACGGTAGTGAATGCGGGCACATTGAGTTTTGGTGATGACAATGCCCTGAGCAGTGGCGGCTTGACGATCAATGGCGGCGGGATCGCGGCGAACAACGGCGCCCGTGCCATCGCGAATGCCATTACTGTCGCCGGTGATTTCAGTGTCAGCGGCTCGACGGCGCTTACGCTCTCGGGGGCGCTCGATCTGGGAAATTCCACCCACACCATAACGGTTAACAACACGGCGGACACCACTCTCTCCGGAAGCCTCAGCGGAACGAGCGGATTTGCGAAGAGTGGTTCTGGAACGCTTGTTATTCCGACGGATAACAGCAGCAGTCTCAGTGGCGCGGTGACGTTGAATGGCGGCACCTTGAAAGTCAGCAACACCTCCGGTCTCGCCACCGGCTCGGGCAATATTACCGCGAACGCAGGCAGCACGCTCGCAGGCACGGGCATTGTGGGAACTGTTACTCTCGGTGGAACCATCGCGGCGGGCAGCAGTGTCGGCACCTTGACCACTGGCAGTCAGATCTGGAATGGCGGAGCGAGCGACTCCGTCGAAATCATCAATGTCGCCACAACACCCGGCAGTGGCTGGGACTTTGTCGACATGGGCGCGGGAACCCTGACGATCAATGCCACCGAAGCGTCGCCGATCACTATTGATGTTCGATCATTGACGTCCGGAAACGTTCCTGGAGCGCTCGATGTTTTTGACAACACCGCGACTTACTCCTGGGTCATTGCTCGCGCGAATGGCGGGATCGTTGGCTTCAGCCAGGATAAATTCCAGGTTCTCACAGGAAATTTCGCAAACAGCCTCGGCGCAGGTTCCTTTGGTGTGACAACCAATGGCAATACGGATCTCGTTCTCAATTTCTCGATGGCCCCTTCGATCTCGAGTCATCCGACGAATGTTACAACGACGGTTGGCGGAACCGCATCATTCGCGGTCACAGCAAGCGGTTCTAATCCCGTGAGCTATCAATGGCGCAAGAATGGCAGCAATATTTCTGGAGCAACGGACACCTCTTATGGATTCAACCCCGTTGCGGCAACGGACGCGGGAACTTATAGCGTTCGCGTCTACACGCCTTCCGGTTTTGTTACGAGTTCCAACGCGGTGCTCTCCATTCCTCCGACCATTTCGTTGCAACCCGTCAGCAGCACCAACCAAATCGGAACCAGCGCGAGTTTCACCGTCACGGCAGATGGCCAGGCCCCACTCGTCTATCAATGGCGCAAAGATAGCGTGAACATTCCAGGTGCGACCACCAATACGCTCGCTATCAATCCAGTTCATGGCACCAACGCAGGCAGTTACTCTGTGATCATCACCAACGGCGCCGGCACTATTGTCAGCGATACTGCGGTTTTGAGCACTCCTCCCGAAATTGTCACAGATCCGACTAACGTCACAACCTCCGCGGACAATGCCTCGTTGACCGTGAAGGCAACCGGCAGTCCGGCGTTGGAATATCACTGGCGTAGACTCACGATCGCCTCCACCAATGAAATCGTGATAGACGATGCGAAATATTTCGCTGTGACCAACGATGCGGAAGTTTCCCTGATCATCACCAACTTAACCGTTAGCGACACCGGCAACTACGACGTGGTGGTAAACAATCCGTTCGGAAGTAAAACCAGCGCAGTTGCCGTGGTGACCTATCAGTCCTTGCCGGTCGTAAATACCCAGCCGGACAGCCTCACTCGAAACGCCGGACAAACCGCCGTTTTCACCGTCGTAGCGGGAGGTGCTGAACCGCTGAGCTATTTGTGGAATAAGGTTTCTGTTGGAGCTCTCAGCGATGGTGGCAACATTTCCGGAGCAACTTCCGCATCGTTGACCATCACCAATGTGGCCCAGGCGGATGCGGGAAGTTACTTCGTCACAGTGTCCAATGGAAACGGTTCGACCAATAGTGTAACGGTGACACTCACCGTGATTGATCCTCCCGTGATTATGCTGGGCTTGTCACCGATTCACATCGGAACCGGTTCAAACGCCGTTTTCAATGTGAACTACTCCGGCAGCGCTTCCACGATCATTTGGAAAAAAGGCGCTGGCACGCTCTCCGAATCGGCGCGCTTGATCGGCACGACGACCACGAACTTCACTATTTCGAGTGTCACTCAATCGGATGCCGATGTTTATACTGTGCTCATTTCTAACGCCGCCGGTGTCGCGAGCAACAGCGCGAGTCTGTTGGTTTATGATCCTCCAATCGTCACGGCTGATCCGACCAGCGCAACGCGCGCAACGGGTTCCAATGTCACGTTCTCAGTGTCCGCATCCGGAACCTCCCTGGCGTATCAATGGAAGAAAATCAGCGGTGGCGCGACCAACGACGTGATTGACGACAGCCATATCACCGGCGCGACCGGAGCCATTTTGTCGATCAACAATCTCACCTCCGCGGACAACGGGAATTACTACGTCTCCATCACGAATGTGGCGGGTTCAACCAGCAGCGGTCCAGCGGCGTTAACGGTCTTCGATGCGTTAACCATTACGGATCAACCGGACAACCTCTCCGTTACCAATGGCAATGCCGCTACGTTCTCCGTGAGTGTTTCCGGAAGCGGAACGATTGGTTATCAATGGAAACGTGCGGGAACAAATCTTCTTAACAGCGGGCAATTCTCGGGCGTAAACACGGCGTTTCTCACGGTCAGCAACGTGTTTGCTGCGGATGCGACCAATTATTATGTGGTGGTCACGAATGAGGTCAGCACCGTTACCAGCGCCGAAGCGATCCTTAGCGTGATCGATCCTTACATCCTCACGAGTCCGAGCAACGTTATTGTCGGAGCGGGATCGAACGCAGTGTTCAGTGTTGCGGCGAGCGGCACCGCTCCCCTCACCTATCAATGGAAGAAAGGAGCAACACCGCTCACCGATAGCCCGGGACACATTGTCGGTTCCGGCACCGCGACTCTCACCGTTGTTAAAGCTTCAACCGCAGACAACGACAACTATTCCGCGGATGTTTCCAACGGGTTGGCAACCACAGCAAGCAGCGGTTCGGCATCCTTGACGGTTATCGATCCGCCGGTTCTCGTCGACGGTTTGGCCAACACGAACGTTATCGCCGGCGCTTCTGTCATTTTTGCGGTAAACGTGTCCGGTTCAGCGCCACTTCACTACAGCTGGAAAAAAGGAACCACCCCCCTTTCGGACGGAGGCAACATTGATGGCGCGACCACAGCGTTCTTGACCATCAGCGGCATTTCCTCGTCCGACGCAGGATCATACACCGTCACGATCACGAACGTCGCTGGCAGCACTTCAAGCAGTGCGACGTTGTCGGTCGCTGAAATTGCCACCATTACCGCGCAACCCGTTTCCCTGACGAACAATGCCGGAACCACGGCAACCTTCAGCGTGGAAATAGATGGCACCGCGAGCTTCCAATGGAAGAAAGGCAGCACACCTCTGGTGGATGGTGGAAACATCCTGGGGGCAACAACCGCTTCCTTGACGATCACCAATGTGTTGCACGCTTCGGAAGGCAGTTACAGTGTGACGGTTTCAAATGTGGCAGGCAGCGTCACCAGCGCGGCCGCAACGCTTACGGTCATCGACCCGTTTATTTCCTCATCGCCACAGAACACCAGCGTCGCTTTAGGAGCCAACACCAGCTTGTCGGTGGGCGCGAGCGGCACGGCTCCATTGAAATATCAGTGGTACTTGAAAGGTGCTCCGGTAAAATCGGCCACCAACAGCTCTCTCTCAATTACGGCGGCAACCCTGGCCATGGGTGGAAATTATTACGCGGTTGCAACGAATATTTACGGGAAAGCAACCAGCGCAATAGCCACGGTGATTGTCGTAACTCCTCCTTCGTTCGCGACGCCGGCCTTCCCAATGGTCATCAAACCAAAATCGACCGTCCCAACTGGCACGCGCGTCGTCATGACCACGCTTGTTAAAGGAACCAGCCCTGCTTACCAATGGCGTTTCAACAATGTGGATATTCCCGGCGCGACGACTGCGACAAATATTATTAACGCTGCAAGTCTCGCTCATACGGGTGCCTACTCCGTCGTCGTCAGCAACCTGGCCGGCAACGTCACAAGCAGTTCGACCAATCTCACGGTCTTGCTCGATACGATGGCGCCGTTGGCGGCGATCAAGACGCCAATCGACAAGGGCATCACTCTCTCTTCCACCAACCCGGCTGGTTCAATCCTTGCCACCGGCACCGCGGCAGACACCGCGCAATTAACGAATGTGTATTACCGCTTGAACGGAGGTGGATGGACACCGGTTCAATCGCTGGCCTTCAAAGATGCCAACGCTTTGATGGGAAATTGGACGAATACGCTTTCTGCGCAGGTCGGCACCAACATCCTGGAAGTCTATTCCGTCGATTGGACCGGCCTGACATCAAAAGTGGCGAAGGCAACATTCTTCTTCCATGTCGGTTCCGTCTTGAATGTGAGTATCGACGAACATGACACACGCGACGGCGAAGGCAGCGATTCCGCGTGGCCGCCGGACTACAAAGGCATGAAAGCCGCCGTCGGCATGGTGCAGGCACCGCTGATTGCTCCAACCAACGGAGCGACGCTCTACGTCAATCGTGGTCCTTATACATTGACGGCCTATGCCGGGCACAACCAGATCTTCACAAACTGGGCGACCTGGATCACCGGCAGCGGTATCACCAACTATGTTGATACAGCGCAATTGAACTTTGTCATGAAGACAAATCTCAATCTTCAGGCAAACTTCATTCACAATCCATGGATGGAAGCCCAGGGATCTTATTACGGTCTCATGAGCAATGGCGCCGTCGATATTGAAATCTCCGGTGCAATCAACTTCAAAGTCCTGACGAACCTGATGTTCAGCGGCAAGATGTTGGTGGACGGAGATGCCGTTCCATTCAGCGGTAAATTCAAAACGGACGGCACACAAAGCGTCACCCTTTCTCGCGCAAAGCTTGGTAAGCCGCCTCTGACGCTTTCAATTACAAACCTGTTTGGCGAAGCGGGCAGCAGTCACACCAATCAAATTGTCGGCACGCTAACTGATGGAACAAGGACGGCCAGCGTTCTGGCCGATCAATGGATTTATAATGGCGCCACAGACAACCCTGCCAAAGGGCCTTACACGATGGTGTTGCCACGATCCGGAAGCACCTCGGCGCCCGATGGCTATGGCTATGCCACGTTAACCGTGGATGCGATGGCGAAGGTGATGGGAATCGGTGCCCTCGCGGATAATACAGCCTTGGTTCCCCAACTCGGCTACGTCAGCAAAGACGGACGTTGGCCGCTGTTTAACCAGATCTACCTCTCCAAACTGCGCGTGCTCAATTACACGAACAATGCGCAATTCCACACGAACTCCGCCTTCATGGGAATGTTCCTCGGTTGGATTAATGTTACAAATCCGAATCCGCAGACGATTCGTTGGACCAAAACAGCGCCATCCAGCTGGACGAACTTCCTCATCAAGCCTCCAGGAACTTACTCCACTCATTATACCAATGGATTCAGTCTGGATATGCCGGTGTCTGTGAAGTCGTATACAAACAACGGATTGTTGGCTCGCGTGATCAACGTCACGAATGCTTTCATCACATTCACAGGAGGAAACCTCCCCGGAATAGAGCAGACACATCAACTCCGTTACGGCAACGATGCCAAGATCGTCCTGTTGAGTGGCACCAATGTGGTAAAGACTTCAACCAATGCGGCACTCGGAAAACTCGCGGTCGCACTTGATCCGAAGACTGGCAAGCTGAGCGGCAGTTTCACGAACCCGATCACGTTGCTGCCGATTCCATTCGCAGGCGCCGTGATGCAACCCAACAACACCGCTTACGGCTACTTTGTTGGAACAAACAAAGTGGGCTCAGTAACGTTTACGGCTGATCCAAGCAATCCCTAAACTCGAACCGAAAAATCAAACCCCTCCCGGTAAACCGCGGAGGGGTTTATTTTTTACAACTTAATCCTCGAGGAATCGATAGCCCACGCCGCGCACCGTATCGAGGTACTTGGAACAAACGCCGAGTTTTTCACGAAGTCGACGCATATGGGTGTCGACGGTTCGCGTATCGATATCGGACTCATATTCCCAGACTTCACGCAGGAGTTGTTCACGCGAAAGCACGTTCCCGCGCCGTTCCAGCAACGCCGTTAACAAAGAAAACTCAGTTGCCGTCAACTCGACTCGTTTCGCCTTCACCGTCACCAGATGACGTGTCACGTCGACGTGCAAACTGCCAACAGTAAAGATTTCCAAATTCTGAGGCGTCCCGTTCGTTGCCAAATCCAATCGCTTTTTAATCCGCAAAATCAGTTCCCGCGGGCTGAAGGGCTTTGTGACGTAATCATCGGCACCCAGTTCCAACCCGAGCACGCGATCGATTTCCGCGGCCTTGGCGGTAAGCATGATGATGGGGATCGCCGCCGTTTTTTGGTCCCGTCGCAGCATTTTGCACACGTCGAGCCCATTGATTTCCGGCAACATGAGATCAAGCAGAATAAGATTGGGAAAAGCCGTTCTCGCTTTCAACAGTCCTTCGGCTCCATCAGCGGCGACTTCAACGTCGTAGCCAGCGTCCTGCAAATTGTAGCGAATCAAATCAACTACATCAGGTTCGTCATCAATCACTAAAACTTTGCGTTTCACGGGTGAGCCTTTTTAACAAAACCCAAAAGCCAGACAACGGCGCGACAGTTACATCTCTGTGACAGTTCGGTGACGATGATAGAGAGCCATCGGATCAGATAATGAAACAGCCTTTGGACGGCGAATCAGATTTTGCACGCGAGCCAGCAATTCACGGGGGCTGAAAGGTTTGACGACGTAATCTGATGCACCAGATTGCAGACCAATCACCTTCGCATCTTCGCTGGTCCACGACGTCAGCATCAGAATTGGAATGGAAGCCGTGGATGGTAATTTTTGCAGGATCTCACAGACGGCAAGTCCATCGATTTCCGGCAACATCAGATCCAATACAATCAGGTCAGGAAGATAGCGCCGCGCGCAATTTAACCCTTCGAGGCCATTTTCCGCAGTAAAAACACGATAGCCGGCTTCTCGCAGGTTGTAGCCAACCAACTCGAGGATATCTTTTTCATCATCAACCAATAAAATTTTTTCGGGCATGCCGTTGAATTAACACTCCCCTCCTCCACCCCACAACGACAGGACGGTTACATCTCGGTGAAATCATGGTTTCGAGATGTCTCGTTTTGTGTCTCAACTTTAAACAATGAGAAATTCGATCACGGGTGAGAATTTGGCCATTTGACAGCGGAAGTTTCAGGAATTTGTCAGAATAATTCTCTCATCATCGTCAGTCGCAATTTCCAAAATCTTTGGCAGTTTGTTCGATTTCCTTCGGCAAGAGAAAGGCAGATAAAAAATGCGGAGGCCGGATTATTCGCCGCCCTTGGTTTTATTGCCTTTTATAACTTCTTGAAAACCGCGCTGTTGAACCATATCAGTAACGCTTCCGGTTTTCCCTTACAGAATTTCGCCTACGACCAAATTCCGACAGCGCAAAAGCCAAAATCGGCGCACATTCTCTGGCATTTTCAGTGCTAAGCCTTTGTTAACGGCCCGTCCAGGCTGTTCCTTATGACAATCCGGCCACAACAAGCAAAACCTAGTTGCCGCGTGCAAGCATTTGCACTTCCCGAAAGCATCGTTTGCGTCGGACTGATGGGACTCCTCGTCACGGGACTCTACCTCGGCATCAGCCAACTCTATTCTGCCATGGATTCAACCCGGCAGAATCTACGTGCCACACAAATCTTGAGCGAAAAATTCGAGAGCATCCGGCTTTTTACCTGGGACCAATTGAACACCCCTGGCTTCGTTCCTCCAAACTGGGTTGATTATTATGATTACCAGAAGAGTGAAGGCGCGGTCTACAAATGCGCCGTCAACTTTTCCGAAGTCAGCGCTTACTCCTACTCGACCAACATGCGACTGGTCACGATCACCGTCTCCTGGACGAACCAAACGCCTCACACCAGAACCCTGCAGAGCCTCCTCGCTCGACATGGAATTCAAAACTATGCGTATTAAAACCTTTGCCAAAAAGAATTCATACTCGCGCGGGCAAAAAGGGTATCTCCTGCCGGAAGCGACGGTTTCGCTCGGGATCACCGGTCTGATGACCATCGTCCTTTGCTCGGTGATTTCCTTCAGTTCACACACCTTTGCTTCTGTCTGGGCCTACATGGATTTGAATAAGCAAAGCAAGGCAGCGCTGGATGTAATTACCCGCGACATCCGGCAGGTGACGGAGTTGAGCAGTTTCACCAGCAATCAGGTGGACTTTCTTTGGATAGACACCCAAAGCAACAACAACCATCTCATTTTCACCTACAACCCAACCGACAAGACCCTTTCTCGGTCTGTCAATTACGGCAAAGCACAGGTCCTCGTGACTGGATGCGAGCCGCTTCCCGGGACAAATCTGTTTCGCATTTATCAAAGAACCCCCAAAGCGACGACCTGGAACAACTACGATCCATCGACCGCGAACTTTAACAAGACGGCAAAGGTAGTCCTGCTCGCCTGGAAGGCGTCTCGCACCAATGTCGCAAACGTTCTCACCGAAACTGTCCAGACCGCCAAAATCGTCATGCGCAGTCAACATTGATCGTTTATGAAACTGATTCTTAAGAAAAATACCGAACGCGGCGGCATCTTGATGATGTTGCTGTGCGTCACGACTGTCGCGGCCCTCACCAGTCTCGCCGGATATTTTTATCTGGTCGCCTCTCAGTCGCACAACGTTAACCGGTCACAGGACTGGAACGCGGCGATTCCCACCGCCGAAGCCGGGGTGGAAGAAGCAATGGAACACTTAAACTACAATTGCGTTTCGAATTATATGAATGGCGGGCGTATCGCTTACAATGCCGACAACTGGTTGAACACCAATTACGCCGCTCAAGCCGGGATCACGAAGAGAGCCCAGGTGTTCGGATCCAATGCTTCCTATTCGTACGACGTCGTCATTTGGACGAATGACATCCTCCATCCGATCATTGAGGCAAAAGGTCATGCACCGACGACCGCCCGATTAGGAGGACAACCTGTCTTCGCTGCAGTTGGGGTTTCAGGAGGTGCATCCCGCACTATTACCCGCGATATTCGAGTCATTGCGGATCCAATCTATGTGTTCAGTAAAGCTCTTTTGACCAAGGGTCCTCTTAATATGAATGGCAACAACGTCACGGTAGACAGCTTTGATCCATTCATGGCTCCAGGAGGTGTTTACAATGCAAATTATCGCAATGCCAATGGGAACATCGCAACGGCCCAGATCACAGACCCGCTCAATGTTGGAAATGCAAAAGTCTATGGCACTGTTTCAACTCCGTACGGAGGATCTGTCACCGTGGCAAATAATGGGTCTGTAGGAAGCGTCGATTGGCAAAATAGTGGAACCGGCGGCATTGAACCCGGATGGTCTCGCGACGACCTTAACGTGACCATTGATTCGGCCCAACTTCCCAGCGGTTTCAACCCCGTCGCCGCAGGTCTTTCCGGAGTTTCATTCACGAATATTTACACAAATTACATTGCGGTCACCAATCCTGCCGTAACAACTTATCCGACGGGGTACAACCTGGTGCTCACGAATACCTCAGACGTCACCAGTTCCACGTATCCCACTGGAATCCCGCTCACCGGAAGCGTGCAGACCAATACAGTTCTGACTACCACAGTAAGTTATCCATCAGCCGACACATATATCGGCTCGGTAACAACCAACACCACGCAAGTCACGTCAATCATTCAACCCTCAACAGGGAGCTATCTTGGGTCTCTTTCCACGGCAATTATTTCCTACAGCAACGAACACGTTGCCCCGACAATTTTCATATCGGGAACATTGATCGTATCGGGATCTATAAAAAATCCGAAATACAGCTACTCACAATATCGGTACACATATTTTTCCATCACCGGTTATACCTATCAACGCCTGGTCAGCTACACGTATCACCGTATTGATAGCTATTCCGGTGTGAATTTCAGCTCCCCTGTCACGGTCACCAACGTCGCAACATACCAATACATCTTCCCGGCTGGAGACTGGAAAGTTGATTCAATCACAGGAAATGTTCTCGTCCCCGGCAACGCTCGCGTCCTCGTTCAATCCAGCGTTTCGCTCACCGGCCAGTCCAAGATTGTGATTAATCCCGGCGCGTCGTTGATTCTCTACATGGCTGGCGAAACCGCCGATTTCGGTGGCAAGGGAATCGCCAACAATAATCCGGACGCTCACAATTTCAGTTACGTTGGACTCCCGAGCAATAAAAACGTCAAATTGAGCGGCAACACGTCGTTTACGGGAACGATCTATGCGCCTCAGGCCCAACTTCAACTTGCCGGTGGCGGCAACAACAACATGGACTTTGTCGGCGCGGCGGTCATTGACTCCGTTCTGATGAACGGTCACTTCAATCTGCACTATCCCGAAGACCTGGCCCGAAAAGATCCTATTTCTGGTTACGTCGTGAAAGCGTGGCAGGAGAATTGATCGAGGTTCCCGGTTGTCGCGAGACCGATGACACCCTGGGCAGAAACAGTGGAAAAGAACCGTGACGGATCCTTGGCCATTGAATTCCGCCGGAATCTACTGGGCATTCCCGCTACCAGGCGGGAAGTGGAGACATCTTGAAGCGAAAAAAGGCGATTTTGCGTAAGTTGCTGATTTAAAGCGCGGAGCTGCGTAGAAATCTGGTTTTCGGTGCACCCGCAGCTTTGTTTTTGGGGAGAAATCTATTTTTCCCTCCTCTCGCAGCTTTGTTTTTACCGGGAAAGCTATTTTTCTTTCCGTCTCCACTTCGACGGAGCACCCAAACTGTTTTTCTTCCCCCGCGCAACTTCGTCGGAGCACCCCAAACCAGTTTACCGCCCTCGCGCAGCTTCGTTCCCAGACAGAAAGCTAGTTTTCGTCCCTCTCCAGCCTGCGTCTGCACAGGAAAATCTCTTTTTCACCCCACGCAACTTCGACGGAGCACCCAAAACTAGCTTTTCCACCCCTCGCAACTTCGTTCCTGGGCACAAAAATAGTTTTCCCCCCAGCTCCATCACGGATTTGTAAGGAAAAAATGTTTTTCGGACAGCTCCATCATGGAATCGCAGGGAAAAAACGTTTACCCCCCAGACGCAACTTCGCCACCGGGTTGGAAAATAATTTTCCGTCCGTCTCCACTTTGAAACTGCTGAGAAAACTCCCTTTGCCGGCAGTTGCATTTCAGCGTGCAGGAGGAAAATCACGTTTCCCCTAAAAAAATCTCTGACGGGGGGACATCCCTCAAACCATTTCAGATAAAACAGGCGCAAAAAAAGATTAGCTCTCGCCCCCTCTCATTCGTAGCATTTAGGTGAAATAAACGGAAGAAAGTCGCCGTCCAACAGCAACCAAACTCCCGAAAAGGAGTTAGAACAGAGTCATGTGTCTTTTTGTAACAACAACCGCAGCCGGTCTCGAGCATCTTTTATCCGGGGTGAACCTTTGATCGCTCGTCCCTCCTGAACCAACATGGCCAAACAATTTCTCGTCACGCCCCTTGCCGTGTGCCTCGTGCTGCTCGCTTCCTGCACGACGAAGCACTATCGGAAGTCCGCAGATAAAGAAGTCGCAAGAATTATCGCCTCCAAAACGCCACGCGTGCCGAACATGGAGACGAATTTCACAATTGAGGTCACGAACAAGCTATCGTTCACGAATTTTGCCGTTTACGAAAAGACGGAAGAAGCTTTCGGGGACGAGAAAGCCATGGAAAAGGGAGCGCGGATCATTTCCCTCGATCAGGCCCTGGAGATCGCAGTTCGATTCTCGCGCAATTACCAAAACGAGAAGGAAAAGGTTTTTCTCGAAGCCTTGTCACTGAGTCTAACGCGTCACCTTTACACTCCTATTTTTTCGAGCGGCATCAGCATCGCCGACGAACGCACCAGAACAGAGATCGACAACAAAATTGGCGTCACGACCACGCACGACTTCAGGGTCACACCCGGTGCCAGCGTCGATATGCTGTTGCGCACGGGTGGTAAAATCACTACGGACTTCACCTACGACTTCCTTCGATTCTTCAGCGGCAGTGCGGGAACAACTCGATCGTCCCGCCTGGCCGCAACTCTGACTCAGCCTTTGCTACAAGGCGCCGGATACAAAGTTGCTATCGAAGAACTCACCCAGGGCGAGCGCGATTTTCTCTATTCGCTTCGAACCTTCACGCGCTTTCGCAAAGAATTCACGGTCAGAGTCGCGTCTGATTATTATAGCGTACTGCAAAACCGAGACTCTGTTCGCAACAACTGGCGCGGCCTGCAGAATTTTCGAGAGAACGTCCGTCGTGAACGGGCCTTCTTCGACGAAGGGCTTCGCTCCCAGGCATCGCTGGATCAGTTGAAACAAGCGGAATTGCAGACGGAAAGCAAATGGATCAGCGCCGTCCGGACCTATCGCCAGAGCCTGGATCAGTTCAAGTTTCTGATTGGCCTCGGTGTGGAGGATAAAATCATTCTCGACGACGAAGAACTATCGCAATTGAAAATCCATCATCCCAGCTTGCCCATTGAAGACGCCGTGAAAGTGGCAATGGTCAGCCGCCTGGATCTATATTCCACCAGAGATCGGCTCGACGACGCCGAGCGGCACGTGAAAGTTGCGGCTAATGGCTTGTTACCCAAAGCGGATCTCATCTTTGAAGGCCGCCGCACCTCCAACCGTCATTTTGCCACCACGCCGAAAGCGAACGAAACGGTCTACGATTGGAGCGCTGGTCTTGATGTAGATCTTCCCATCGACCGGAAAAAGCAGCGAAATGCTTACCGGTCCAGTCTCATCGCTTACGAACGGGCTAAACGGGAGGTCGCCTCCGAGGAAGACAGCGTCCGACTCGAAATTTCGGATGATTGGCGCAATCTCGACCAGGCTAAACGCAATTATGAAATCAGTGAACTGGGGGTGGGGATTGCGGAACGGCGCGTTCAGGAACAGCAACTTCGCCAGGAACTCGGACGCGGCACCTCACGCGATCTGGTCGATGCAGAAAACGATTTAATCGAGTCAAAAAACGAACGCACTGCGGCTTTGGTGAACCACACCATTGCCCGGCTGAAATTTTATCGGGACATGGGAATTCTTTGGATCAAAGACAACGGACAATGGGATGAAAAGTCGACTGCCCAAAATGAAACAAAAGTTAATTGAATTTTATCGAAAACAACCGCGCTGGCGCATCATCGGCGCCGGCATTGTGGGATTTTTCCTGCTTTTGTGGATGTTCAGCGGCCACAAAAGCAACGAGAAAGAAATCACCTACACCGTGAGACGCGGAGACCTTCAGATCACCGTTCTCGAAGGAGGTAGCATCGAGGCGCTCGAATCACAGGAAATCCGTTCAGAGGTCAAAGGGAGCACGAAAATTCTGAAGATCGTGGAAGAAGGTTACCAAGTCACAGAAGAGGATGTAAAAAACGGAAAGGTTTTGGTCGAACTGGATAGCTCTGAAATCAAGGACAAAGTCGTGCAGCAGGAAATTCAGTTTCAAACGGCGCTCGCCAGTCTCACGGATGCCGCGCAGGGCTATGAGATTCAGCGGAACCAAAACATGAGCAACATCAAGGACGCCGACCAAAAAGCGCAGTTCGCGCGCATGGACGTCGAAAAATATCTCGGGGACAAAACAGGATCCAATGTCATTCATATGTTGAAGTTGGATAAACTCGATCTCGCCGTCCGCAAGCTCCCCGCCGGGGAGGAAGTTGAGCAGATGATGTTGTCGGCTTTGGAAACAAACGAGATCCAGCATGCCGAGTCCCAGGCGAACAACGATGAAACGGAACATTCAGCGAAACAAACACTGATCCCAACGTCGCTGAAGCCGAAGCCACAACCGCAGGTTCCAGTTATTGATTACTCAGACTATGCGACAGCAGAAATGCTTGGCGACGGTTCTGCGATGCAAAACCTGCGCAAACTCATGGACGACTTGCAAAGTGCAAAACAGCAAGCCGGTCTGTCGCAAACAAAGCTGGACGGTACGGAACGTCTGTTTGCCAAAGGGTTCGCGACAAAAACAGAGTTGGATACCGATCGTATCAGCAACGACAACAACGCTCTGAAGGTAAAGACAGCTCAGACCGCTTATGATCTTTTTATTAAGTATGAGTTTCCCAAGCAGGCCCAGGACTACGTTTTAAAATACGAAGATTCCCTGCGCAGCCTGGAGCGCGAAAAGAAAGAAGCCATTTCCAAGTTGGCGCAGGCACGAGCCAAAATGAAAGGCGCTGAAAGCCGCTACAACATTGAAGCCTCGCAGCGAAAAGATCTTCTGGAACAAATGGACAAATGTTCCGTGAAAGCGCAAAAGCCGGGCCTTGTCGTATACGGAGGAGCCAGCAACGAAGGTTATTACGGCAACAACGAACAAATTCGCGAGGGCGCTTCTATTCGTGAACGCCAGCCGTTGATCACGATTCCAGACATGACGAAAATGGCCGTGCGTGTGAAAGTGCATGAGTCCTACATTCAAAAGATCACCAAGGGTTTGTCTGCCAAAATTGTGGTCGATGCGTATCCGAACAAAAAGCTTTCCGGGGAAGTAACGAAAGTTGCTCTTTTACCAGACTCACAAAACCGCTGGATCAACCCCGATCTGAAAGTTTATCAGACTACGGTCACAATTTTCGGTACCCAGGAATGGTTGAAACCCGGGATGAGCGCAAAAGTTGAGATCATGGTCCGCCAATTGCCAAACGTTGTTTATGTCCCGCTCCAGGCCGTGAGCGAAAATGGCGGAAAAAATTATTGCCAGGTCATCAATGGGGGTTCGGAACGGAGGGAAGTAACATTGGGAGAATTCAACGACGAATTTATCGAGATCAAAAGCGGCTTAAATCCCGGCGAGAAAGTTTCACTACGCGCACCAGAGAGCGACAATGAAGGGGCATCTGGAGGCGATAGCAATAGTGCGCCAAAGACGGCAGCAGAAAAATCTTCTGAGAAGAAAGAGGGCAAATCCAAGTCGTCGGCGCCGAAGAAAAAATCGGACAAGAAGACAACGATCTGATTATGTCCGGTCACGTCATTGCCAAAGTCGATCAGGTTCGGAAGACCTACCAGATGGGAACCGTAAAGGTAGACGTCTTGCGCGGAGTCTCCCTCGATTTTTACGCCGGCGAGTACATCAGCATCATGGGACCTTCTGGCTGCGGCAAATCGACGATGTTAAATCTTTTGGGCTGCCTGGATCGCCCGTCCTCCGGCCGTTACATCCTCGATGGAAAAGACGTATCTCAACTTGAAGATGACGAACTCTCCTCGATTCGTGGACGCAAGCTTGGATTCATTTTCCAGTCCTACAATTTGATCCAACAACTTTCAGTCCTCGAGAACATCGAGGTGCCGCTGTTCTATCAAGGTCGTCCGGAGGAGGAAAGCCGCGCCATTGCCATGGATTTGGCAAAGCTGGTCGGGTTGGAACATCGGGTTCATCACAAACCGTTTGAGCTTTCGGGTGGACAACAGCAGCGCGTTGGCATTGCGCGTTCTCTTGCGAATGATCCCGTGGTTCTTCTTGCGGACGAACCTACAGGAAATCTCGATTCCAGCTCAGGCAAAGACATTTTGAAGATTTTCGCCGACCTTCATGCACGAGGAAAAACCATCATTATGGTCACGCATGATCCGGGCATCGGCCAATTGACAACACGTTGCGTCCGTTTGCGTGACGGTGAAGTGGAAAGCGATGTTCGACGTTAAGAAATTGAAATTCAATCGCGGCGAATTTCATTTCGCCAGCCAGCGCCTGAAGCGATCCATCCGGCTCGCCGTCAAAACGCTTTGGCTCCATCGCCTTCGCTCGCTTTTAACCGTGCTTGGGATTGTCTTCGGCGTCTGTTCGGTCATCGCCATGTTGGCGATCGGCGAAGGTGCCAGTTCGGAAGCACAGGAAGCAATTAAAACCCTCGGTAGTCAGAACATTATTATTCGTAGCGTCAAACCACCCGATGACCAAAAGGGATCCAATTCACGGCAAAACTTTGTTCTCGAATACGGTCTGGATCATCTCGATCTCTCGCGCATTGAATCGACAATTCCTGGCGTCAATGTCGTGGTTCCCGCGCGTATCATTCGTGATTACGTTTGGAATACAACCAAGCGCGTCGATTGCGAAATCTTTGGCACCACCACATTTTATCCAGTCCTTCGGAATCAACACCTCAACAACGGCCGTTTTTTCAATCAGCCGGAGTTGGAAGAAGGTATTAACGTTTGCGTGATCGGTGCCGAGATGGCCGACATTTTATTTCCAATCGAATCTCCGCTTGGCAAAGATGTTCGTGTGGGCGCCGACTACTATCGAGTCATTGGCGTCATGGAGTCCTTGGTCAAACCCGGCAAAGCCGATGAAGACATTTCCACGGCGATCCCTGTGCATCGCATGTTTATCCCGATCGAAACCGCGAAGAATCATTTCGGAGAAGTATTGCTCAAGCGTCGCGCCGGCAGTTTCGAAGCCGAGCGCGTCGCCCTCCATGAGATCACCGCGAAAGTTGGCAATCCCGCCGACGTCCTGAAAGTGTCCCTCGGAATCAAGAGTATGCTGGAACGGTTCCATAACAAAAAAGATTACGAAATCGTTGTGCCTTTGGAATTGTTGCGTCGCGCGGAACGGACCAAACAAATCTTCAACATTGTCCTTGGTTCCATCGCGGCGATTTCTCTGCTTGTAGGCGGCATCGGAATTATGAACATCATGCTCGCGAACGTCACGGAACGGACCCGGGAGATCGGCATTCGTCGCGCTCTCGGCGCTCGGCGTCGGGATATCGTCACGCAATTCCTGGTTGAAGCCGTGATCCTTTCGGGGACCGGTGGAATTCTTGGCGTCCTCTTGGGAATTTTAGTCCCGTTCCTTGTGACTTATCTGGCGGACATGAAAACGATCATCACGATTTGGTCACCGATGATCGCATTTACAATTTCGGCCGCCGTAGGTGTGATTTTCGGAATGTATCCAGCTCGTCGCGCCGCCGAAATGGATCCGGTCGAAGCGTTACGGCACGATTAAGTTATTGTTGCGGTGCTGCCGGGTTCAACACGGCTGCCTTGAATGCACCGACAACATAACTTTGTTCGGGATCAGGCAAGGAAACCGAAATTTTTCCCGCGACAATACCGTTTGTCGGATGGCCGAATTCCAATTTCATCGCGTAACCACTCAGAAAAGACTTCTTCGAAGGCGCAAAACGAGGATTGGTCTTCCATCGCTTTACAACTTGAGGAACACCTTTGCCCTTCATGTCCTGGGAGATGTTGAACGTGTGACCTCCAAGTTCTTCCCCGGTTGGAAGTTGGAATGAAACGAATAGTTCGCGATCTGAAACCAAATTGGTTCCCTCTCGTAACGTCAGGATTTGCGTCGGTCCCACTTTCACGAGCGCCGCAGTGTCGACCACAAAATTAGTTCCTGAAATCATCCCGTTGGCGCGGCCTTCCGGAATCGCTGGGTCCGCTTCCATACTCCAAATTCCGGACGCCAAGGGCAAAGCCGCCATTTCCTTCGTTGCATTGGCAACGGCATTCACTGGCGCTTCCTCAGCACTGTCCTCGGCAGTTTGGTTCTGCCCGGCGCGCTTTTCCATCGCCTCGTAACGAGCTTTAAGGCGTGCTTCTTCCTTTGCGGCAACCGCTGCTTCCTTGCTGCTCATACCCATGTGATCTGGATCCGTTCGGTCCAGAACATCATTTAAAGCCACGATGTGACCGGCCTGTCCGGCCATTCCTCCGTCATCGCCGCTGGATTCGCTTAACTTCGCCTGCCATTTGCTGATCATTCCGAAAGCGAAATAAAATCCGACACCACAGGCAATGATGCCGACAGCCATCTTCACCCATTTGCCGGTGTCTTTTTTCTTGGGCCTCGCCGCCGCTGCCGCTCCTGCGGCGTAATTAGGTCTCGGCGCGGACGGAGGCGGAGGGGCCGAAGGACCTGAAGGTGCGGGACCGTGCCCCATCGCGCTGACCTTCAGCTTCGAAACTGGTTTTTGTGGTTGGGACGGCGCCGAAGGAGGTGGCGGTGGTGGGGCTGAAGCAGCCGCCGGATTCTGCGGAACGATAATTCCTCCCGCGCAGACAGGACATTGAATTTGTTGCCCCGTCCATTGGTCATCGGCCTGAACAAGTTGGTTGCAATGAGGACAGGAAAAATTGAATTGGGCCATACGGATGTTGTTGGTCAGATTGCCACTCCTGCCCGAGAAGAACAAATGGCTGCGCGGGCGTGAGATGAAGTGTTTAAAGGTCGTTCCACCAGATGTCAAGGCATGGTGGAACGAATCAAATCCACCCCCGTCCGCGCATCTCATCGATCAGGTCAACGTCCCAGCCAGCAGGCTGCGAACCCTGAACAAAAATTCCGTCGTGCCCTTCCTGGGTGGAGGCTCGAATGTCCTGGTCATCGTCTCATGCGGACGCGGCACAGCCGTGATCTGACGGAAAGTAGCCCGTTGCTTCTCGAGGTTCCGGAGGTAGCGCGCTGTAAATTCCTCATGATAAATGTTCAAATTCGGCGCCTGGAAGTTCGAGTCTGTCGAACAGAGCCACAGGTCATCACAGATGACAATACGTCCGTTTTCAGGAGTTGAGGGCATTGAGAAAATCTTCACGCCGGCTTCCAACAATTTATCCCATCCTGCATAAACCTTTGCATCCGGCACCATGCCGCTGCGCTTTGTCGGAACATATATTTCAACGTCCACCCCTCGCTCACGTGCCGCGAGCAGAATGCGCACGGTGGCGTCGTCGGAAAGAAAATAGGATGAAACGACCCGCACCGATTTTGTCGCCGACGCGACCGAAAGGTGGATCAGGCGCAGGTTTTCTGCCTCAGTATTGCGTTTAGGTTCTGGTAGTGCGACCGAACAGGGAATTTCAGCGACGGTCTTCGCAGGGACTTCTTTCCGTTGTGTTCGCTTGTTCAAAACCAATCGTACCGTTTCCAGCAGAATATGGTTTTCAAACGGACGCCACAAAATCACACCGCTCACTTCTTTGATGAAGGCCGCAGCGGAGGCGGATGTTCCTCGGCTGGTGATAAAAATGAAGCGACTGCACAGATGCGGTTTTACACGACTGACAGCGACGTGAAACATCTGTCCGGAAAAGTTCGGGCGGTCCATGTCGCAAATGATCAGATCAAAATCGTCCTTTTCGATCACCTCGCGAAGGGCAAAAACGGCGGACTTGGCGAAGTAAACATCAAAATGTTGCGCCTCCAGATAGTGCTTCAGCTTGGCGACCGCTTCCGGCTCATCTTCCAAAATAAGAATGCGTTTAAAGGCCTGAGGCTGATCGTCGAGCAAACGGATTTCCTGCACGGGTGGTGGAATAAACAATTTCTCTTTCATGAAGTCTCTCCTTGGATTTGATTTCTCGTGAAGGGTCCTTGGTCCCTCACGATGGCTCCGAGCATCACAGGCTCCACACAGAAAAACAACTGGGCGTCTCTGTAAAAAATTCTGGGTAACTCCATTTTTCAGCTCTACGAGAAAGCTGAACCCGCCGCAGTATTTTCCCCACGTCCTAAACAGCCGATGTCACCATGACGACTCGTCAGGAAATCTCTAGTTTTTGATACCACCCAAATACCTGAGAGGACAAATTCTATGGCTGATACATCACTGACCACAACGAACCCAATCCGCATTTTGATCGTCGCAAAAAACAATGGCGACGCCTTCGAAATCGTTGAACAGGCAAGACGAACTGCGCATCCGATCAACATCTATCAGGCCTTTACGAAGGAGCAGTGCCTGAAGTTATTGAACGCGCACGCTCCTCATCTCGTCATCGCCGACTATGATTTTGGCGTGTTCCCATTCGTCAACGAACTGCGCGAGAAAAAACCCGAGACACCGTTTGTCATCATTTCAGAATTGGAACTGGAGCAAAATTCTCCGAAGCGCGGCCTTAATATTTACGTTCTCAAGGCGGACATCGCTCGCATCCCCCGTTGGATCGAAGCTTTGAACACGGCCGGACTCTTCATTGAAGGTCGTCGAGACAATCTGGCGCAAATCAAATCGTTCCTCAAAGCAATCGAACGGTTGCCGATCGCTGCCTCTGAAAATGAAACTGAAACAAAAGGTTCTCCCACGCGGGAAGCGCAACATGGCAACGCCGCCAAGGATCCACTGCAACAGTGGACGGCAGAACTGGAGAAAAAGATGGGCGACACTGCCATTCTGAAAGCGAAATCGTCCAGAATCGACCCGTTGCTGTCATCGGGAATCTGAATTACGGGTGGAATCCTCCCCCGCCCTCACCAACTTAAGGGAATGTGGGAACCGGCGGCCGCGCGCGAAAACGGGTGTCCGCTGCAAAGGTAATTTTGCGTTTCTCAATCGTAAACGTGGTCTTTCCCGCCAACGACATCACTTCCAGAATCTCAAATCCATTGAGATTCCACGCCGCAAAGCTGTGCCGATAAAAATGATTCGATTCCCATGAATTCGCTTCCGGCAACACTTTCGTATCCAGCTGAAATTTAAGGACTGGCAACAGCGAATTCCAATCGCGATCGTTGTAGACCACATGTTTGGTGAACTTTCGTTTCAATAATTTGTCGACCTTCGCCTCATCGTTCACGGTATACGACGGTTCCAACGGATCTTCGCTGCTGTGGACAAGGATGTAAGGGCTGCGAAACGTCACTCGGACCAGGCTTTGATTCGTCAGCGCGGTCAACGCGTCAAGCAGCGTCGGGTTTTGCTTCGCCAATGTTGCTTTGGCGCGATGGAAAAAATAGAACTCGTCCGTGGCACCCGGCATGAAGACCAACGCTTTCGCGGCGCTATTTTCCTGAAAACTCTCCACCAACAACGGAACACAATTCGTCCGGTTCAGCTCCGTCGCCGGGCTTTTCAAAGGCATCCGGGACAATGCTTTTTCCCACGGCTCCAGAGCGATCAGCGGGCTCGCGAAGAAGAGAATCATTACCAAAACTGCGAGGAATCCAGGTGAACTGAGATTTCCGAAACGTCTCATGTTCAGAAAGAGAGCTGCACCACCCGTTCCTGGATCTGTTCTGTCCAACGGGCAACGTAACTGAACACTCGGTAAATCTGTTCCAGCCTTTCCAAGGGCAACGCTTTCACCCGGTCTGGCGAACCAATCGCCGGCGCGTTGTTCCATACCGCGTTCATCTGCTGCAGCTCGGCGGAAAGCTCATCTCGCTTTCCATTTATCTTCTGTTGCAGTTGATTCAGCGTGTCGGTCCACTCCATCCCTTTTTCGAACATCTGCACCTTGAGGAGTGGCGCGGTCACATTGGCTTTTTGCGCGATAAAGGCGTCGACGTCCCGACAGGTCTGGCCCACTTCCACGAATAAATCCATCGTGCCCGGTGGGATGCGTTGGATGTCCTTTGGTTTTTCGCCCAATTCCACTTCGAGGAGATGCAACAACCGTTCTTTCGGCTCGCGCAAAACATTGTAGCTGGCGTTCAGGTCTGCGTAGCGTTTATTCGCCGCCTCTTTTTGCGCGGCACTGGCATTATGGACACGATCCGGATGCACCTCGCCCGAGAATTGCAGAAACTTTTGCTTCAAAGCATCCACGTCCAGCCATGGATGCCGCGGCTCGTTGAGCAGAGCGAAGTGGTCGATCATCGAAATCCAGATTTAAAGGTGCCTGGAAAAATCAGGCACTGAAACTTTCCCCGCAGGAACAAGTGGTCGCCGCGTTTGGATTCTTCACCTTGAACCCGCCCTCCTGCAACGCGTCGATATAATCCAACTCACTCCCCGTGACGTAGAGGGCGCTTTTGGGATCGACCACAACTTTGATTCCGCTGCTTTGCACGAGGATATCACGGTTGGCAGGCGCATCCTGGAGATCCATTTTGTATTGCAAACCCGAGCAACCGCCACCGATGACTGCCACCCGCAGGACACCGTTTGGACGTCCCTGTTTCGTCAAAAGGGACGTTACTTTTTCTGCCGCGGAGGAACTGACTTTGATCAGGCGTTCGTCCCCGACGCGAATCGTCGGTTGTGACGGGGCCTGGTTCTTGGCTGCTGCCGAAATCATATGCGGAGCAAAGCTAACTTTATTCACCTGACCCGTCAATGCGATGAACGAGCCACAGCTGATCTCTCAAAATGAACCTATCGAGCGAGTGGGAATGCTTAAAACAAGCTGAATTTCTTAAAGATCTGATTTCCAACCATTAAAAAACAGTACAACGCGTTGTGCTCATTTCAAAAGGCGGTCGTCGTGATGTAGATGTGAAGACCGAGGCCTGAGAGCCATACGACCAAACCCGCCCTTTTCCACCTCGCGGAGCGAGATCTGACGGTAACCGTGCGGCTTTAGCCCACGGGCCACGATTCAAAAAAGTTCCTCGTCGCCCGGCGACGTTTGAGAATTCCAAATTGGTCGCCACTCCAAATCTTCGCTGGATGACTTCAAACGTCGCTGCGCGAGCAGTCCTTGGGTTTACACAAAAGCTATTCACAAATTTCATTTAGGTGTAGAGAATGTGGACTAATCCATTCATGAACCCGGTAAAAACATCTCGCGAAATCCCAGCAACGGTTGAACAAATTTTTGCGGCAATCAGCGATCCGCAACGCTTGGCGCGATGGTGGGGGCCAGCCGGTTTCACCAATACGTTTAACGTCTGCGAATTCAAGAAAGGCGGACGCTGGTCGTTTGTCATGCACGGACCGGATGGAAAAAATTATCAAAACGACAGCGTGTTCGCTGATATCGAAGCCCCGCGAAAAGTGGTAATCGAACATGTCTCCGAACCGAGGTTTCGTTTAACGATAGGCTTGGCCGCATCGCCGAAAGGAACGATCGTCTCCTGGTCGCAGGACTTCGAAAATCCAGAAGTAGCAAAACAGATCGAACACATTGTTGTCCCCGCCAACGAACAGAATTTGGATCGGCTGTCGGCGGAGGTGGGCAGATAAAACGACGAACGGAATCTAAAGTTTCAAAAACCGCGAGGTCACCTTCTAAAAATTGATCGTTGGATTCAGTGAACGCAAAAGAATTTACAATTTTGCAATGGCGCGAAGCCGCCAAAGACCTCGGCTTCGAGTTCATCGCTCCATATCAACTGATGGACGGCCCCCAACCACTTCTCTACGTTGGCTTGGTTGCCGGCTTCGGAAGTGATCGAGGAACTCTGATCATTGATGATGCTGAAAAGGACCGACTAAATAAATTGATGCTGGCCGCATCCGATCAAGGATTCGGTTATTCATGCATGACGATGGGATTTGCACCTTACGATCGGGACATCATGATGGAGGTTCTTCGCGAATGGGAATGGTGCGGTGCGGCGAAGCACGCTCCGAAGTGGATTTCAGATTCCCGCACTAACGTCGATGAAGCTGACATAAAATGATCGCTCATGTTCCCGGAACAATTAAAAAATTGAAGCGAACCCCATGGCGTTTTCAAAAAACGTTTCGCACCCCTCTTCCTGATCTCACAAGATTTGTTGCCGCAATTGCTGCTGCTCAACAGGATTTAACCGGCGGTTCACTGGTCATTGAAGAGATTGTCTTCGAGCCGAAACAGCCACCGGCATTTATATCATCCGAGGCTTGGCGAAGCATGACGTTTGACACCACGGTCTCAGCGACCAGCGCGGATTCTGCACAAGCTCTCCTTGTCGCGGCATTGTCGAACTGGATTGATTTCTACTTTATCTTTACCCCGAAGCCATTCGTGATCTACGCAGACCACGATGAATATTGCACTTTCTTTGCGAATTCCCGATCGAATCTAAATGGTGTCTGCGAGTCCCTTTCTCAGGCTGGGTTTCAAGTGATGGAAGGATATGAGCGAAAGACGTGAGCAAGCAAGGAAGCCATTTAACACACTATTC
>CBHTTJ010000067.1:0-26350 GCA_966095605.1 uncultured bacterium
TGACTTTCGTTGAGATGCCGGGTTAACCCAAGCACCCGCATTAAAAAATAACTGCTGACTTCAACCGTTGCTTCGCCGACACGCCGCGTGAACGCCGTCGATTTTTCGAGGATTAGCACTCGAAGCTTCGGCATGTCCTGCAACAGAAGAATGGCGGTCGCCGCTCCGGAGAGGGCTCCGCCAATGATGATCACATCGAACGAACTTTCCTCGTTTTCCTTTTCGTTCACAAAAAAAGGCGGCGGTCCGAAGACCGCCGCGATTCAAGAGATTGGATTAATCTGCGCGTTCAGGATGCAGGTCGTTCTTCACGACTTTGCCCTCAGCGGTGGAAACGTAAACATCGCCTACTTCCACAAACTTATTTGGATTGCTCACTTTGGCTGCCCAAAAGCGAACTTTCCATGCTGGTTCTCCATCCACTCTTTCCAGCCACAACTGACTCGACTTGAGACTGAGATTGGCGAGCAACGGTTCCTTTTTCGCGATGTTGATCGCATCATCAGAATCTGTTTTGAATTTCTTGGAATCCAACTTTTTGTCATCACCGGTGATTGGTTCGAGCATCCGCATCGGACGCGTTACCTTCATCTTTTTGCCCGCGCCGAATTTAACTTCCGTGGCTTTGAATGTAGCATCCGGGTCGTAGTAAACGACGTACCAGATATTGGGCGTCAAGCTCCCGACAGACTTTTCGGAACGGATCGTGACGACTTTATCCTTTGAATCTTCGCCAACGTAGCGGTTGCCTTCCTTGACCAGATCGAAAGCGGTCAGCTCTGCCCCATGCGCCGCCAGACCAAGCGCGCAAAAAGCCGTTAAGAAAAATCCACGAACATTACATATTTTCATATTTTTATAATAAACTAGGGTGCTGACTGCGCAATGCGTGAATCCCCGAGAAGCAGGGGAGAAGATTTACCGACAACTAAAAATATGAATTCGCCAACATCGCAGAATCTTTTTTCTGCTGCCCTTAAACGATTTGACGAAGAGAACGCGCGAGACCCGAATTCCGAAATCGTCGATGGCGTGCAACGCCCTCGCGAACTAGTCTACGCCGAACGCTTGTCCGATTGGGTGCTCAAATTATTTCCGACGGCTTCCGAACCTTTGCGTCTGGCCGCGCGATGCCAACATATCTGTCGATGGGCTATTCCACGTGACTCCTACGAGATGACTCGTGCGGGCTACTTAAAGTGGCGTAGCGATCTGAAAAAGTTCCACGCGCAAAAGGCCGGGGAAATCCTACGAGAAGTGGGTTATGGAGAGGAAACGGTGGCGCACGTGCAAAATCTCAATCTCAAAAAAAATTTTCCAAACGATGCTGAAACGCGCGTGCTCGAAGATGCTTTGTGTCTGGTCTTTCTCCAATATCAGTTCGGCGAACTGGCGTCGCGGACGGATGATGAAAAAATGGTCAACGCACTGCAGAAGTCATGGAACAAGATGACGCCTGCAGCGCGTGACGAAGCATTGAAACTTTCCTACACCCCAAAGGAGCAGGAGCTTCTGAGAAAAGCGCTCGGCTGAGGGCATTCTCTGCTGCAGACTATTTCGAACCTTTTAAAATCGTGAAATAATCCAATCGCTTCCCTTGCTCGTTCAGGAACGTTGCGTCGAGGCGCGGACCGTTAATATCGAGCACGAGTGATCCGAGCGAATTGGTGGAAAAGATCATCGCTTTGTGGTTGAGGTCGCCGCCGGAAATTTTTCCAGAGCTTCCCGCAACGACATAAACCGTTCCTTCATGAGGAGCCGGACCAACCGTCGCTTTGTGATAGGCTCCGTCGCCATCTTCACGTCCGTTGCCTTGATCTTTCTTCTGTGCGTCGGTGAGAGTTTTGGAACGCCCATAATGACCATCGAGGAGGGGAGAGCGTTCGTAATCATGCGAGTGTCCGCACAGCACGAGGTCTGTTCCGCCGGTTTCCAGGATCGGAATAATGGTTTCACGAATTTCGGTGAGGTCTGTGTTCTCGCCTTTGACGTCGTCGGAATTGTGGGAGCCTTTGGTATAGGGCGGATGATGGAAATAGGCGATCGTCCAGGTGAGCTTGTTCGCAGCAAGGTCCGCCGCAAGCCATTTCAACATGGGACTGCCTGGCTTCCGATCGATATCGCAACTGTTCAAGCAAATGAAATGGGTATTGCCGTAGTCGTAAGAATAATAAGCTTCGGTGCCTGACATTGTGCCGCCGGCTTGTCCCTGGGTAGGCAGCGTGAAAATGTCGTAGTAAACACCCGATTGCGTCGGAGAATCCGCGCTGCGTCCATCGTGATTGCCGAGCGTTGGCCAAAGCACACTTTGGGCGAGCATTTTTCCATACGTATCGAAGATGGCGCCCTGGTATTCGGCATCGCGGCCGTGAGTGTAGGCATTGTCACCGAGCATCAACCACGCATCGGTGTGGCGTGCGCCGGTCCATTTGTAATACGCGTCGCGAACTTTGCGTTGCTGCGGGAACTGGGTTCCTGGATCGCCCAGGACCCACACGCGAATGGGCTGAGTGCTGCCGGGCAATGGTGACGTGATGAACGAATTCGTTTTTGCAGAGGGCAGGGGGCCATTGGTCGTCCCAATGACGTAGAAATATTTGGTCGCCGGCTCCAGATTGGCGAGTCGAACGACGTGTTCGGACAAGATACCCGGCGATTTAGCCTTCAGGTTCAGTTCCGTCGATTTAAGCCCATAATAAACCACGCTTGAATTGGTTGAAGCTGTTCTCCAACGAACCACGATACTCGTCGGAGTGCCTAATTGGAGATAAGGGCCGCGCGTGATTTTGTCTGGTTGCGCAAAGGTCACCATCACCGAGCAAAGCGTAAGAATCGCGGTGAGTACGTTTTTGTTCATTCGGCGCCGAAGATGGCAAGGGGGAAGGGCAGGGGCAAGAAACATTTCCTTTTCGCCAGAGACAGGAAACTCCTGGAAAGTTGAGACGAAACATTTTTATGGGCGGCAAGTTTTCCGAAAATAAAAAAGGCACGCCCGGAAGAGCGTGCCTTTGGTCGGAGAAAACGAAACTTACTTTTTGGTGTAATAGTTTTGCGCGTATTCCTTCACCATGCGGTCGGTGGTGAACTGTGGAACCAACGAAACCATGGCGCGACGAATTTTCTTGATCCACGCCCTCGGGATGCCGTTGCTGTCCCGATCAAAGAACGTTGGAATGACCTGTTCCGTTAATGCCTGGTAAAGATTCGCGCTGTCGAGTCGGTCTTGTTCCTCAATGGATTCCGGATGGGCGTCGGTGCCGATGGCGAATCCGTTGGTGCCGTCGTACCCTTCACGCCACCAGCCATCCAGAATGCTCAGGTTCAAACAGCCGTGACAGCCGCTCTTCATGCCGCTCGTGCCCGATGCTTCCAGCGGACGCCGAGGATTGTTCAACCAGACATCGCAACCGCTCACCATCTGGCGCGCGACATGGATGTCGTAGTTTTCAATGAATACCAGATGTCCCTTGAGTTCACTGTATTTGCTCAAGTGAATAATCTTTTGGATGAAACGTTTGCCTTCATCGTCACGAGGATGCGCTTTGCCGGCGAAAATAAATTGCACCGGACGGGAGCGGTCGTTGACGAGCTTCAGAATGTTTTCGAATTGTTCGAAAATCAGCGGAGCGCGTTTGTAGGTCGCGAAGCGGCGGGCAAAACCAATCGTCAGGGCGTCGCAATTCAACAACGAATCAAAAACAATGTAGTCGCCGTGGGTGAGACGTTGTCCCTGGATCAAAAGACGGCGGCGGCTGAACTCGATCAATTCGCGACGGAGTTTGTAGCGCAAGGCCCAGATTTCTTCGTCGGTGATAAAGTTTGGATCCGCAATGCGCGCCCAGAACTCGGGGGAATTGATATTCTTCGCCCAGTCATCGCCAATCTTGTGTTGCCAGAACCGGCGAACGGGACCTTTCATCCAGCCTTCGAGGTGAATGCCGTTGGTGATGTGTCCGATCGGAACCTGTTCCAATGATTTGCCGGGATAAAGTCCGTGCCACATATGACGGCTCACCTGGCCGTGCAGTTCGCTGACGCCATTGGCGGCGCGAGATGCCTTCAGTGCCAGGACCGTCATGCAGAATTGTTCATGCGGATTCACCTGTCCCAAGGCCATGAACTCATCAATGCTCAGCTTCAGGCTTTGCTGAATCTTGGTGAGAACATATCCCATCAAATCGCGATTAAAGCGGTCATGGCCTGCTTCCACGGGCGTGTGTGTAGTGAAGAGACATTCCTTCTTCGTCAGCTCAAAGGCATCCTTGAACGACTTGCCCGCCGCCATTTTTTCGCGGAGCAATTCCAGCACGAGAAATGCGGCGTGACCTTCGTTCATGTGGAACGTGGAAGGCGCAATATTCAAGGCGCGAAGAAGTTTTACGCCGCCAATACCCAGCAGCACTTCCTGCATAATACGCGTCGTGCTGTCACCGCCATAAACACGCAAGGTCAGATCGCGAAAACGTTGTTCGTTCTCAGGACGATTGGTGTCGAGCAGGAAAACGGGAACCCGGCCGACGTTGACGCGCCATGCCTGGAAGTAAACTTCGCTCATCGCGATGTCGACGACGCAGACGAGAGGTTCGCCTTTGGAGTCGAGGACTGGCTCCATCGGAAGATTCTTCGGGTTAAGCAACGTGTAATATTCCGTCTGCCAGTTTTCGTGATTGATGGTTTGTTGAAAATAACCTTCACGATAGAAAAGGCTGATCCCCGCAAAGCCGATGTCCAGGTCACTGGCCGCCTTGGTATGATCGCCTGCCAGAACGCCTAGACCGCCGGCGGCGATCGGAAGGGTTTCGTGGAAACCGAATTCGGCGGAAAAATAGGCGACCGGATTTTTCTTCAGGGCCGGGGCATTTTTTGCGCCCCACGTATCTTTGGCTGCGAGATAAGACTCAAATTCCTTCAGGACATCACGGACACGTCGGGCGAAGTCACAATCCTGCAGGCGGACCTGCAATTCGTATTCGGAGACTTCATGCAAGACCGCCACGGCATTGTGATAGAGGTTTTGCCAGCCGCGTGGTGATAAATCCTGGAAAATTTCCTGGGCCCCTTGGTTCCATGTCCACCAAAGATTGCGAGCGAGTCGGTTTAAACCGGCGGTCAAACTTCTCAGTTCGCCTGATGAAAGGGGTGCGTTACTCATAATTGGAAAATCTGCACTAAGGCCATTGTACGGCAATCAGGGCAAACGCTAGATTCGCCTCCGATTTGTCGCAAATAAATTTTGTGATTTTTTGTTTTACCTGATCACCAAAGGGGGAACCGAAATTTTACTTTATCTCCGAATAAATAAAAACGTCGCCCATTTGGGCGACGCTGCAAGGAATATTTTGGGGCTAAATCTGACGACAGCCGGATTAGAAGCTGTTGAGAACGTCAATTAACTGGCGGAGCCGCCCGTAGTGGCGACGGTCGAAGCCAAAGGCGATGCGCGGCAGATCAACGCAGTCATGATCGTCTCGTTCTTCCGGGGTTGCTTCGATGGTATGAATCTTTTCCCCGACGATGATATCGCGGAAATCTTCATTCAATGCGTCGATCGCAAATTGCGTCGGCGCATGTTTCAACCGCAGGACAAAGAGATCTTTGACAAAGCGGGCCGAATGATAATTGCGATAAAAGCGAGCAATAATCTTCACGGCTTCATCAGCGGAATCGGTGTACTGATAAAGATTCAAGTCGTCCGGTGAAATCAATTCGCTGCGAAGCAGATGCTCGCGGATGTTTTTGTCCCAGGTCTTCCAATACGTTCCGCCGGGACGATCCATGAGCACGAGCGGCATCAGTCGGCTCTTGCCGGTTTGCATCAACGTCAACGCTTCGTAGCCTTCGTCGAGAGTCCCGAAACCGCCAGGGAACAACACAATGGCGTCCGAGTGACGGAGAAACGTGAGCTTGCGCGTGAAGAAATATTTAAACGTGACCAACTTCTTGTCGTGGTGAATGACAGGGTTGGCTTCCTGTTCCCATGGTAAACGAATATTCGCCCCGAAGCTTTTCTCGAGACCTGCGCCTTCGTGTCCGGCTTGCATAATTCCCGGACCGGCACCCGTGATCACCATGTAACCGGCGTCGGCAATTTTTTTCGCGAACTCAACGGCCTGTTGATATTCCTGCTTGGAAGGAAGCGTTCTGGCGGAACCGAAAATCGTTACCTTGCGATGTTCGGCATATGGTGCAAAGAGGCGAAAAGCATAACGCAATTCACGGACCGCGGTGCGAATGACGCGAACATCGCCTCGATCTTTGACGTCGGTCAGGAGTTTGAGAGCGTTGTGAATGACATCTTCAACGAGGTCTTCGTTATAGCCGCCGCCTTTAAAAGCAATGAGATCATCGATCCGGCGCTTGAGTTCTGGATCAATTTGTTGTTTGTCCACTTTATCTACTTTATCCATTGCAACAGCGTATCTGAACTCGCCGAAAAGGGCAATGGGACAGGGTACCGTTTGCAACCTGCCAATGATCCGGATCGACCCGCCGGCCTCTTTAAATCAAGCCGGCTGTTTCTTCGAATCCGCAGAGAACATTCATGCTTTGCACCGCCTGGCCGCTGGCTCCTTTGACAATATTATCCTCGGCGCTCAAGACGATCAGGCGTCCCGTGCGGGGATCCAGCCGCCATGCAATCTCGATCATGTTTGTTCCCGTGACATTTTTGGTGTCGGGCAATGCTTTGCCTTCCAGGACACGAACAAACGGTTCTTTGCTATAAGCGGCTCGGTAACAATCCGAAATTTTTTGATTCAGATCAGCCATCTCGGCGGCGGTGGAAAAATGTTTTTCCGGCGCGAGATAAAGCGTCGTTAAAATGCCTCGGTTTACAGGAATCAAATGCGGCGAAAACTGGATAACGACCTGTTCGCCTGCCGCCAGCGAAAGTTCCTGCTCAACTTCGGAGAGATGCCGGTGCTTCGGAATTCCATAGGCGCGCATGCTTTCATTGCATTCGACGAACAGATAATCGAGTTCCGCCTTTCGTCCGGCGCCGCTCACGCCGCTGAGGGAATTGGCAATGATGCCGGTTGGCTTGATCAGCCTGGAACGGAGCAGGGGAATGGCAGGCAGCAAAATGCTCGTCGGATAGCAGCCGGGAGAAGCAATCAGAGTTGCTTTCCTGATGGCATCGCGATGCACTTCAGGCAAACCGTAAACAGATTTCTGCAACAACTCCGGCGCCGGATGGTCGTGAGCATAAAATTCTTTATAAACTTCCGGGCTCTTCAAGCGAAAGTCCGCGCTGAGATCGATCACCTGACAGCCCCGTTCCAACAATGGAATGGCAAATTCAGCGGCGACGCCGTGAGGGAGCGCGAGAAAAATGATTTGCGCTTCCTTCGCGAGCAGTTCGGCGTTGGGTTCGCTGAAGCGCAACGTTTTCGCGCGGGGATGATTACTGTATTTCGGAAAAATCTGCGCAAGGGTTTGTCCTGCGTATTGACGGGAGGTGACGGCAGAGAGTTCAACGTTCGGGTGATGCAGGAGAAGTCGGACCAATTCTTCGCCGGAATATCCGGAGGCGCCGACAATGGCTACTTTCGTTTTCATTTTTCTGATGGGAATCTTTCACAGTCCCGCGAGTCGATGCAATCGCAGATTGAGACCTTTGCTGACGACGGATATCGGTGGAAAAACTACTTATTTCGTCCCGGCTTGATGCTGAAGGCCCAATAATCATGGGTGGTCCTTACCATTTTCGCGAGCGTATCCAGATCCGATGGTTTGATCATGTAAGTATTCGCTCCGAGACGGTAAGCCTTTTCGATGTCTGACTCTTCACCGGATGACGTCATGACAATGGTGGGAATCACCTTGGTGTGAGGGTGGTCGCGGATCCAGGCGAGGAGCTCGAGGCCGTTCATGCGCGGCATCTTCAAATCCAGCAAAACAACTTCAGGAAAAGGATAGAGCTCACGATTGGCGTATTTATCATGGCCCCGCAGGTAATCCACTGCTTCCAACCCGTCCTTCACCCACTGGACCGGGTTCAAAATGTTATTCTTTCTGAACGCTCGCTTTAACAGGAGCGCATCGTTCTCCTCGTCCTCTACCAGCAAGATGGTGTAATCGGGGCCTGACATTAAACGTGAGACTTTGATCTATCTTAGCACGCTTTTGCAGAATTTGCCGGAGAGATAGATTTCTTATGGTTCGGCTGCGGGCAGTTCGAGCCAGAATTTGCTTCCGTGCCCCACCTTCGATTCAACGCCAACGTCTCCATTCATTCGATGCATGGCTTTTCGAACGAGTGCGAGGCCCATGCCGGTTCCTTCGTAGCCGGCTCCGGGATGACCTCGCTGAAAAGGCTCAAAAATCTTTGACATCAGATTTTCGGGAATGCCGATGCCGTTATCTTCCACGAAAAGTTTGACCTTGGAGCCATGGCGTTCGGTCCACACACGAATCAAAGCCGAAGCTTTGGCAGGAACAAACTTCACCGCGTTGCCAAGCAGGTTCGAAATGGATTGGACCAACAGCGGCCGACTCGCGAGTACGCGGTCCAGCGGATTTTGAACAGTAACCTTTGCATGAGGTTTTTGGACTTCTGCAAAGGTCCGCAATACCTCGTCAACGACATCATCGAGGCTTACAGGCTGGATGTTTATCGAGGTGCGCCCAATTCTGGTAAAGGTCAGGACATCCTGAATCAGTTGGTCCAATCGCACCGCGGCGGAGCTGATGCGCTTCAGGTATTCGCGTCCTTCAGCATCCAATTTGTCGCCATATTCCTCGATTAACGCCTGGGCAAATCCTTGCATCGCTCGCAAGGGAGAACGCAGGTCGTGAGAAACCGTGTAGGAGAATGTTTCCAGTTCGGCGATGGTTTGCTTCAGGTCGCGAGTGCGTTCTTCGACGGTTGCCTCCAGCTCTTGTTTGACCCTGGCGAGAGCTTGCTCAGATAATTTTCGCTGTGTGATATCGGTGAAAAGAATGGCTACGCGGTTGGCTTCGGAAGGGCCGACGCGGTAGGCGTAAACGTCAAACCATCTTTTTAGTGATGAGGCAAATTGTTCAAAGCGAATAGGCTCTCCTGTTGAGGCAACTTTCCCGTATGTCTCAAACCAATATTCTTCGTGTGTAGGAGCGAGAGAACGCATTTGTTGCCCCGTGGCGTTTTTAATCCCGGTTTGTTTTTCAAACGCAGGATTCACTTCGAGGAAGCGGTAGTCGACTGGATGTTTGCGCTCGTCGAAAATGACTTCAACTACGCAAAATCCTTCATCCATGGAATTGAAGAGAGCGCGATAGCGTTCGCTGGCTTCCCGCGCCGCGTTTTCGGTTTGTTTCCGTTTCGTGATATCACGCAGGACTTTGGAAGCTCCAATGATTCGACCAGAGGAATCTTTGATAGGGGAGATAGCGAGAGAGACATTAATTCGGCGTTTGTCTCTCGTTGTTCGAATACTTTCAAAATGTTCAATCCGTTTGCCACTGCGAAGCCTGCGCATGATTTCTGCCTCTTCGTGCAAATATTCGTCAGGGATGAGGGTCGTAATCGGTTTTCCAATGGCTTCGGCCGCGGTATATCCAAAGATGGTCTCGGCGCCACGATTCCAACTTTGAATAATTCCATCCAAAGATTTTGAAATGATGGCGTCTTCCGAGTTTTCCACGATTGCGGCTAATCGGCGGGTGGCGAGCTCGGCTTCCCGCCGTTCTGCCACATCGCGAAGAACCAGAACTGCTCCAATCATCATTCCATTGGCTGTGACAATCGGAGCGGCACTTTCGATAATGGTATGTTCAACCCCGTCTTTTCCGATCAAAATCACGGGGCTCTTTGCTTTCGTTGTCACGCGGTCCGCCAAAACTTTCACGATCGGGCTTTGTGCTTTTTGACGTGTGACGTCGTCGACCACGTTGAGAATTGGTTCGACTTGAGTGCCGGATACGTCGGGTTGCTTCACTCCCGTCAAAGATTCGGCGACGGGATTCATAAATAGAATGGCTCCCTTGCTGTCGGTCGCGATTACTCCGTCGGCGATGCTGGCCAGCGTGGTTTGGAGGAACTCTTTCTGGCGATTGGTTTCGGCGCTTGCCATTTCGCGAAGGCTGGCTTCACGGGAAATTTTTCGATAAGCCCAGGAAAGGAAAAGGAGGTTTGCTAAACAAACCGAAAAAAAAGTAGCCCCGCGGATGCGCATCGCAAAACGGGCCTGCTGGGTGGCACCGGAATATTCAGTTTCTTCCAAAGCGTTAATGCGCGAAATCTCCTCCTTGATCTCGCGCATGATTCTTTTTTCTTCAGGCGTGCTCGGTCCCACTGTCGGGTCTGGAATCAACGCTTTCTTTCGAGCACGCATGGTTTGTTCGCTTTGAGAAAGTTTCTCCTCGGTCAATTGCATCAGCCTGTCTACATCCTGTGGCGGAAGCTCTCCGGTCGTGACGAGTTTGCGAAGATCACTCAGGTTGGTACGGATTAATTCTGACGCGTAATAATAAGGACGCAGGTTCTCTGGATCCCCTGTCAGCAGGTATTCCCAGCGGCTGATTTCAGTTTCGTGCAACGCTGCCGTGAAATCGGCCAAGTGCTGGAGAACCAGCAGTTTTTTGGTGGCTTTTGCCTCTGCCCGAATGGCCATTAATCCCACCCGGTACATAAAGACCATGCTTGCCACCAATAAAAGGGCTCCGGCCAGAAATACCAGACGATTGGGCCCAACCCTGTTAGAGAAAGCGGCTACTTTTCCGGGAACCGATTCCTTTGATAACGAATTGCTCATTCCGCTTCAGAAAAGCGTTGTTCCCTCCTTCCTGCTGAGCTGAAACGCTCTTGCGTCAACTTAACTAAGTCCAGGCGAAGAGCTTCTTCAATCGGGGAATCTGGAAAACAAAAGTGAAAGAATTCCTGTGCGGGAAAATAAAAAACCCCGCCAATGACTTGGCGGGGTTTGCAAATTGAACTGAGAATTAACGTTTGCTGAATTGGAAACGTTTGCGAGCGCCGGGTTGACCGTACTTCTTACGTTCCTTCATACGAGGATCGCGAGTCAGCAAACCTTCCGTCTTCAACGCAGGGCGAAGAGCGGCGTCAGCTTCGAGCAACGCACGGGCGATACCGTGGCGGACAGCGCCAGCCTGACCGGCAGGGCCACCACCAGTGACGTTCACACGCACATCATATTTGCTGGCGGTTTCAGTCACCGTCAACGGAAGGGAAACTTCCGAGCGAAGCGTTTCCGTCAGGAAATAATTTTCAAAAGCGCGGCCATTGACCGTGATCTTGCCGGAACCACTGGCGAGGCGCACGCGGGCGACGGCTGTCTTGCGGCGGCCAGTTCCGAGAAATTCGTTGGTTTCTTTTGCCATTGTCTTAAAGCGTTAAAGTTAAATTATTTCGCGGGAGCGAGGGACGCCGGTTGTTGAGCCGCGTGAGGATGAGTGCTGCCCTTATAAACTTTGAGCTTGGTCAGGAGCTGGCGGCCGAGACGATTCTTCGGGACCATGCCTTTGACGGCGTGTTCGATCAACAGTTCCGGATGGCTTTCGCGCACCTGGGCAACGGTCTTATATTTTTCGCCACCCTTCCAACCGGAATAGGTCATATATTCCTTGGCGGTTTCTTTCTTGCCGGTCACGCGAACTTTTTCAGCGTTGATCACGACAACAAAATCGCCAGCATCGAGGTGGGGGGTAAAAGTCGGCTTGTCTTTCCCGCGCAGGATATCAGCAACTTGCACGGCGAGGCGGCCGAGGACAGCGCCATCGGCGTCGATCACGTGCCATTTACGCTGATCCAAAGTGTTTTTCGGCAGATACGTTTTCATCAAAAGTCCAATTTAAGGAGCGGAGAAACTAACAGAGAAGGCGGTTTAGTCAATAGTCCAATTGAAAAAGAATTTGCTTTTTGCCAAGGACCTGTTTTCGGGAAACGGAGACTTCCCCCAGACACGTTATTATAATAGGCGATCCAATTCACCTCGTCCACCTCGAAAGAACACGTCGATCAGCTCGATTCTCACTACCTATTGTATGTTTTGCTTCGAGAATGGAGGATTGGCACATTTTGTTGGGGTTATTTGCTCATTTTTGAGGGAGCTTGTCCGTTCTTTTTCACGGGGGATCGCCACAGGGGGACATTTTGGAAGGTTTTTTCGTAAAAAGCTGATTTATAGCTATTTGGAAACGTCGCGAAAAATCCTGACGAAAATTTAGAAGCTAAAATCCCGTCGCGAATATTCGCGACGATGTTTTAGCTTCTAAAAAAGCGTCAGGATTTTTCGCCACGGGAATTTAGCTTCTAAAATGCCGTCAGGATTTTTCCCGGCGTCATTTTAGCTTCTAAATTCCCGTGGAGATTTTTCGCCACGCCATTTTAGCTTCTAAAATGGGACCGCGATTTTTCCCGACGGGATTTTAGCTTCTAAATTGTCGTCGGGAATATTCGCGACGACGTTTTAGCTTCTAAAACGCCGTCAGGAAAATTCGCGACAAGGTTTTAGTTTCTAAAATGGCGTCAGGAATATTCCCGACGCTTTTTTAGTCCTCGAAAAGAAGAACGCGATTGGAACGGGGTCGCTTCTCGAATCCAGCCTGATTAAAGGTTTGAAAAACTCTTTTGGGAAAAAGTCGCTGTCAGTGATTTCTCAAAATGACTCGAATCCTTTCGTTTCAATCTTCTTCCGGTGCGTTGTTCCGGCCTAGGAGAGCGAGGGAGAAAAGGAGACCGGAGGAAAAGGGAATTTCGCCTTTCCGGTTAAGTCTTTTCCGATTGTCCCATCAGTGACGCTCTCTACGATAGGAACGTTGCCCACCCGAAATTCAGGCGGTCTTAATTGGATTTCAGCAACTGTCCGCATCAGGGGACGGATTCTTTTCCGCGGCCAAAAATGTCCGCTGGCCCGATAGTGATGTGTGCATTCGACCTTTAGGATGGGAGTCACTTTGGAAGACCTCTTGTTCTTCCGAAGTCAAAATGCGAGTTGCTCATTTATTACGTAAGTATAATCCGGCGGAATGGGGAGGCACTGAGACCGCGGTCAAGCGTCTCCTGGATGGGCTACATTTTCATGGAGTAGAGAATATTGTTTATTGTCCTCGCCTCCACCGTCCGCTCTCCAGCGATCCCCTGGCTGAAACCGGTTGCCAGATAAAACGCTACAAAGCCTTCGTCCCGGTCTGGGGAATTTCCCAGGAGCAAAAAGATCAATTGTTTTCTGTGGGCGGCAATCTGATGTCGCTCGATCTGCCAACCTCTTTGCTCGCCGAAAAGAATCTTTCGCTCATTCATACTCATACGGGAAATCGCCTCGGTGGCATCGCTTTGACAGTAGCCCGAACAAAAAACCTCCCTCTGGTTGCGTCGATCCATGGCGGCGTCCTCGATCTTCCTGCGAAGACGCGTGAATATCTACGCAAACCACTCGAGGGCGGCGTGGAGTGGGGAAAAGTCTTCGGTCTATTCCTCCGGTCTCGTCAGGTGCTGGAACGGGCAGATGCCGTTTTCACCTGCAATCGTAAAGAAGCCGAACTCTTGCGCGAAAAATTCCCGAAGAAACGCATTGTCGTCCAGGGACACGGTGTGCCCGCAAAAATGTATGCCACCGATCAACGCGACGCCGCGCGTAAAGCTTTCCCGCAGATCAACGGGAAGCAGGTTTTGTTGATCGTCGGACGTCTCGACCCCGTGAAAAACCAGAAGTGGGTGGTCGAACAGTGTCCGCAAATTTTTTCAAAGCATCCCGATGCGATGCTGGTGCTGGCGGGTTCCTGCACGGATGCCGCATATGGCGAAGAATTAAACAGGAAGATTTGTGAGTTGGGTTTGGAACATCGCGTGTTACTCACAGGTGGCTTGCCGCCGGGTGATCCGAGATTGATCGGTTTATTTCAATGCGCGGAAGTTGTCCTGCTCCCCTCGATTTCAGAAACATTTGGTCTCGTCATTTTGGAAGCATGGGCGGCAGGCACCGCTGTGATTTCCAGCAATACTTCAGGTGCCAGGGAGTTGGTTGAAAAGGGGAAAAACGGCTGGTTGTTCGAGCTGGACAATCCCGCCGCGTTTGAAGGGGCGGTCGATGAGGCGTTGTTGAATAGAGGTGCAACAACGCAGCTCGCGGCCAGGGGCCGGGCATTGGTGGCGGAGAAATTCGACACCAATGCCCTGGCAGGCCAGGTCAAGGCGCTTTACGAAGAATTAATCGAGGAGAAGAGATGAAATACGTCATTCTTCGCGACGACGATACAAACGCGTTGACGCCGATCCATTATTTGGAACGGCTTTACCGCCCGTTTCTCGACCGGGGGTTGCCTGTCAACCTCGCGACGATCCCGAACGTCAACACCAATGCGCTTCATTGCGACGGTGAACCGGAGTTATTTCTCATGGCTAAGACCGCCAATACGCCGAAGACGTTGCCGATCGGGTGTAACGAGAAGCTCGTCGATTATCTCCGTGCGAATCCGTCGTACCAAATTGTGCAACATGGGTGCCGGCATGAATTTGTTCAGGGCGGACCGGAGTTTGCCCACAGCGATCGCGGCGACGTGGCGCGTCGGCTTAAAGAAGGAACGGAATTTCTGCTCGATGCTGGCTTTAAGAAGCCCAGTACTTTCGTTGCCCCTTACGATCAGCTTTCTCGGGTCAGCTATGCCGAAGTGACTCAGCGTTTTCCTGTCCTCTCCACCGGTTGGTTTCAGCTGGACCGGATACCACCTTCATGGTGGCCGAAATACGCGTTGAAAAAGCTCTCGCGAAAACCACATTGGCGCGTCGGTAAAAATATTTTGCTGACGCATCCGGGTTGTTACCTGTCGTATCACCGACGGTTTGACACGATGCTCGATGAAATTAAAAAGAGCATCGACTCACGGCGGCTCACGGTGCTGGTAACTCATTGGTGGGAATATTTTCGGAACAATGAACCTGATGAACGCTTTATTTCTGTCCTCCACGAAACAGCCGAATACCTCAGCAAACGAAAAGACCTCGAGGTCATTTCGTTCGAAGACCTCACACGCCACAATCTGGAACTAAACTAAATGAAAGCACCTATTCTACAAATTCTGCAATGCCCACGCTGTGCCGGGCGTCTCTTGCTCAGCGAATTTGAAGTAACCCATGGAGAAGTCCGCGCGGGAACGCTCACCTGCACGACCGACAAGGAACATCATTACGAAATCAAAGATGGCATCATGTATTTTGCCACGGGCTTCGATCACGATGCCGTGAAAAAGGAGCTCGCTTACGAAAATTCCACCTATCACGGAAGTGATCGCCTTACTGACGCAAAAATCATCGCGCAGTTTCCAGACACGCTGCCGGATCTCTGGCCGCACACCTGCAATTTCGGCCCGGACTTCCGCACTTTGGTCGACAAGCTGAATCTCAAGCGCGGAGCCTGGGTGTTGGACGTGGGCACGGGCCCCTGCTGGAGCACGCGCATTCTCGCTGAACGCGGTTATCGCGCCATTGCGCTGGACGTGAACGATGCGAATTATTACGGCCTGAAAACCTCGGACATTTTGTTCGAGGCTCACAACGTCTATTTCGAACGCATTCTGGAAAGCATGACCAACCTGCCTTTTCACGATGAATGTCTGGATGCAATTACTTTCAATGCCTCCTTTCACCACACGCCGGACATGGAGGCAACATTGGCCGAATGCTTCCGCGTGCTGAAACCAGGAGGACAAATTGCCATGGTGAACGAGGAGTTCGTGTCGTTCCGTCAATGGCTCTTTAAGGATGAAAGCGTCAGTGATACGGGTTCGCATCACGAGATTCCTTACGCTGACTTCGAAGACGCCGTCGCCGAGCACGGCTTCGATATTCAGTATTACGTCGCCGACCACGTCCGCCGGAAGCTCGAGCAGAAACTTTCACCGTCGATTGGCGGATTGGTGGTGAAGACATTTGAAATGCTGCCGATTTCCCTGAAGCAGCTGAATTCCGCCTTAATCATTTTGAAGAAGCCGGCAACGGAACGAGTGACCTCGTTCGTTGCGGCGCGAGAAGCACTCGCAACCTAATGGTGATTTGATGGACAAATATCCGTTCACACGAGCAGCTACGTGCGCGCCTCCAATAGCGATATTGGGGGTGCCGTTCGACAACATCAACACGGCGGAGACCGTCGATCTCATTGAGCAGATGGTGACGTCCCGGCTGCCGCATTATCTGGCGACAGCAAACGTGGACTTTTTAGTCCAGGCATTGCATGACGTGGAACTCCGCCGGATTTTGATGGATGCACATCTTGTTCTGTGTGACGGAACGCCATTGATTTGGGCGTCGCGTCTTTTGGGCAATCCTTTGCCGGAGCGGGTCGCTGGATCAGACCTGGTTCCTCTGCTGGTGAAAATTGCGGCGCAAAAAAAGTACCGGGTTTTCTTTCTTGGAGGGAAAGAAAGCTCCATCCAAAAGGCGGTTGAGAATCTGCGTAAACAATATCCCGAGTTGGTCATTGCCGGAACGTATTCGCCGCCCTTTGTGCCACTGCACGAAATGGATCATGACGAGGTCACACGGCGCATTCGTGAGACCAAACCGGATCTACTTTTTGTCTCTTTTGGTTGTCCGAAGCAGGAGAAGTGGATCGCGATGCACTACCGCTCGCTCGGCGTCCCGGTTTGCATCGGGGTGGGTGGAACGATTGATTTCCTCGCCGGCGCGTTAAAGAGAGCGCCGAAATGGATGCAGCGGACTGGAGTCGAGTGGCTATATCGGCTGGCGCAGGAACCGCGTCGGCTCTGCAAGCGTTACGTGAACGACATGGCGTGGTTCGGCCAGGCAATCCTCCGGCAATGGTGGCAAATGCGGCTGGCGCGAATTCCGAGGTTTGAACAAAGAAATGTTTCCAGCGAAGGACAGCAGATCTTCCGTTTTATCAAGATGCCCACGGAAGTAGACATCCAGTTTGTCCGTAACGAGGCCTTGTTGTGCGAAGAGGCGCTGGCGACGTGTCGTCGCTGCGCATTGGATTTGCAGGACGTGAAATTTATCGACAGCAGCGGAATGGGACTCCTGATCCGTTTGCAAAAGAAAGCACGAATCACCGGACGGCAACTGATTCTGATGTCACCAAGCAACGCGGTGCAATCCGCTTTAAAACTGATGAGACTCAAAGATTTTTTCACCATTGTACGCGACCAAAAGGAGGTTCGAAAATTTATGGAAACCAACATCATTCCTAAGGGGGCGTCCAAAGAGTTGGCGGCAAATTTCGCGTGGAAAGGCGAAGTGACAGCCGCCAACGTCGATGAGGTCTGGAAGCAGACCGAGACCTACATTGCTTCCTGCGCCAAGAATGGAGAGCTGCGCGTGGACTTGTCGGAGGTGCCATTTATCGACAGCACCGGTCTTGGCCTGATGATTCGTGCGCGCAAAGTTGCCGCACAATCGGGCGCGAAGATCTTCTTCAGTGGCGCGCAGCCTAATGTCCGAAATGTGCTGCGCATCGCGCGGCTGGAAACGTCCTTGCTTGGCGCGGCGGCATGAAAATAGGAATATCGACCTCAGTGATCCAGAGGGGCCAGACTGGAGTGGCCCAGTATGTTTTCGCGCTCGTTAAAGAGTTGAGGCGGTTCAGCCATGAACATGAGTTCTTTCTCTTTGTTTTAGAAGAAGACATCCCCTTGTTCGAATTTGTTGGGGATTCCATGAAAATTATTTCGGTTCCTGAATGGCATCGTTCAGCCGTCCGGAATATTCTGTGGCATCAACTGGTTCTTCCGGGATTGGTTCGGAAACATCGGATCGATGTGCTGCATATTCCCAGTTACCGGCGGATGCTGTGGACGCAACCGTGTGCGACGGTTTCAACGATTCATGATCTCGCGCCGTTTTTAGTTTCCAACAAGTATGATTGGAAACGGATGTTTTACGGGCGGGTGGTGGCGAAACAGCTCGCAAAACGGCAGCGTCAAATCATCGCGATCAGTGAAAATACCTCGCGCGATATCCAACGCTTTTTCCATCTGCCATCGTCGCAAATTCAGGTGGTTCACAACGGACTGGACCACGAACGTTTCTTTCCCGCGCCAAGGGACGAGGCGAAATGTTGGATGGAAAAGAACCATGGCGTCTCGGATCCTTTCTTTCTTTATGTCGCCCGCTTTGAACATCCCGCAAAAAATCACGTTCGATTGATCCAGGCCTTTAATGAATTCAAGGCGGAGACTCGATCACCTTGGAAGCTGATTCTTGGTGGTGCCGATTGGAATGGAGCCGAAGTTATCCATAAAACGATTGCGGAATCCCCGGTACGCTCAGACATCAAAACGCTCGGATTTGTTTCGGACCGAAGTTTGCCTTCTTTGTATCAGGCAGCCGACGCTTTTGTTTATCCATCCCTCTACGAAGGCTTCGGCATGCCCCCGATTGAAGCCATGGCGTGCGGTTGCCCTGTGATTTCTTCGGCGCGCGGCTCTCTTGCCGAGGTGGTTGGTAATGCTGCACGTATCATCGATCCGGAAAACGTATGTGATTTGAAGAATGCCTTGCGAGCGATGGCCACGGACTCATTGCTGAGGGAAAAACTTCGCGGCGCGGGTTTAGAGCGATCCCAGAGGTTTGATTGGAGAATTACTGCCGCTCAGACGATGAAGATTTATCAAGAGACTTTTGGAAAAGAAGAAAAGAGGGTGATTGTGGAAGAGGAACGGGAACTCGCAATTTCCTGATGATCTGATTCGAGAGAGCTTCGCTTCACCCTGTCTCACGGAAAGCATTGACGCGTTTTATCGCGTTGGAGACCCTTGGAAGCAGTCGGCGTACTATGAAAAAGCCACAGTTTTCCAAGGTTGGGTTTCTGAAATCCTATTTCCTGCCAATCCTGATCATGTTCCTGATCCCGGGATTTAGTCTCTGGTTTTTCCAACATGTTCAAAGGCATTACGACCGCGAAATTCGGGAATCGTTGATTACACAGATCGAAACGGACCGGTCAATGTCCGAGGAAGAACGCAAGGAGACGATAAAGTTCTATCAGAAACTTTCCGTCGCAAAAGTGCTGGCTTCCAACAAGCCTGAAGCTCGGGAACTCCAGGCGCAATTCAAACCGGTGCAAACGCGCTATGCCATTTTCCGCTGGATGAAGCGGACCGCGCTGGTCTGTTTATTAACCGGCATTGGTGCTTTTATCGCCGTGGGGATCAGCATCTTATTTTCTTCCCGCTCCCAAAAGGCGCAGTATTGGAGTCTTCGGTTGGGGTGGTACGTCTTGCGGTGGTTTGCATTGATTCAAGTCGTAGGGCAGGGCGCCCTCGCGATTGCATTATCATTTTGGGTGACCGCGTTTTGGTCGGGAGGTTATTACGTCAAGCTTATCGCTATAGCGGCTATTTTTGCGCTCTCGGCGGTCGCGATGTTGATTGCTGCCATTTTCCGCAAAGTCCAACCCGAAAGCGAATTCGAGGGGCGTCGTCTGACGAACGAGGCCGCGCCGTTGCTCTGGCAGCGTGTCTTGGAGATGGCCCAGAAAATGTCCATCGCTCCGCCGGATCACATCTTCGTCGGGATCGATGACAATTTCTTTGTCACAGAGCATCCGGTAAAAGTCGGTGACCAACGCTTCCAGGGAAGGACGTTATTCATGAGTATTTAGCTGCTCAAAGCGCTTTCCCGAAGCGAAGCCGACGCCGTCCTCGGACACGAACTCGCGCATTTCAGCGGAGAAGACACGCTCTATTCCAAGCGGATTTCTCCTCTGCTTGGCAAATATGTGAATTACCTTGGTGCACTCTACCAAGGTGGAATCTCCCGTCCGGTGTTTCATTTCATGCATTTTTTTTGGAATCTTTATCAGATTTCGCTGGGGAAGCTGAGACGGGAACGTGAATTTCGGGCGGATCGGATTGGTTCGGAAATGACCTCTTCGCAAGCTATGGCCAATGCCCTGATCAAGATCGCCGCGTATTGCCGTTACCGCCACAAGGTTCAAGGAAGCCTTTTCGAAAAAGAGGAGAACGTGGAAACGATGGATGTCTTTGACCGGATTGAAAAAGGTTTCCCGGAATTCATGACCGCGTGTGTGGCTGGCAACGAGTTGGCCGAATCCGCCACGCCACACCCATTCGATACGCATCCGCCCCTTTCCGGACGACTGAAGAGCCTGGGACTGGAGCCGGAGACGGCTTTGAAAACGGTGGCCAGTTTGCCCGCCGTGGATAACTCGTGGTTTTCAGCGATCGACGGGGCGGCGGAGATTGAAGCGGAGCAGTGGAAAGCCTTCGAGGAAATGTTTCACAAGGCGCACCGGGAAAGTCTGGCGTGGCGTTTTAAGCCGGAAGGTGAAGTAGAGACTCAACATGTGATTAAATATTTTCCCGCGATGTTGTTCAGCACGCGGAAGGGGCTTACGGCAAATCTGGACTATGAAAAAGTGCAGGCTTCAGAGTGGGAGGCGCCGGTTTTATTCTCCACGATTACGGGGTGCCGGCGTGAAGAGCATCTCGGTCGCGAAAGACTCGTCATCGATTATCTTCTCCAGGGGGAAACCAAGAAACAGAGTCGCAAAATTAATTTTAGCGATTTTAAATCGGGGGAGACAGCTTTCCTTGATGCTTTCCAGAAGTATTACGGTCGCCACCTCACCGCGAAGAAGTATCTCGAAGAAAAGAACAAGCCGGCCGGGACTGTTGAACAAGAATGAGCGCAGGAATTCTTTCTTGGTTTCTCTGCGAATTTTTGGACGTCCAATTCGTCCTTTCTTTCCGCGCAGGCTTTATGTTTCACTTCCTGCCCCTGAAATCCCGGTGGAAATCAGGAAGAAAAACGCAGTTTGAACCCTTTTTACGCGCCTAAAATTTATGGGCAAAGAATTCAGCATCACGCCAGTTAACGTCCCGAAAGTGGATACGAAATATCGTCGGATTGTCACCCCGCTGCCGCATCCCGACAGCATTTCCACTTTGGAAAAGCTCCGGAAGTTTGAGCCGATCTCCATGCGTGGACAGCCCCCGATCGTCTGGGATCGCGCCGAGGACGTGTTTGTTTATGATAAATACGGCAATCGCTGGCTCGATTGGTCGAGCGGCGTGCTGGTGACAAACGCGGGGCATGGTCCCAAGGAAATCCGACAGGCGATCATCGACCAGGTGAACAGTGGGTTGTTGCATAATTACGTTTTCCCCAGTGAAGAACGCGCGGAGTTGGCGGAGTATATCGCCGGTCTCTCCCCGGAAGGCTTGAAGAAAGTCTTTTTACTTACCACCGGTTCCGAAGCGACTGAATGTGCAATCAAACTCGCGCGCAGCTGGGGGATCAAGCAGGGCGGCAAAAAGAAGATTGGCATTGTCGGCTTCGAACGCGGTTTCCACGGGCGCACCCTCGGTTCGCAACAGGCCGGCGGCATGTCCGGGCAAAAGGCGTGGATCGTCAACGAAGATCCGGCGATCATTAATGCACCGTTCCCGGATGGTTATTGGCAGACCGACACCAGTTTTGATGGCCTGCTCGCAGCGATTGAAAAGCGGGGTCTCAAGCCAGAAAACATCGCGGGTGTAATGATGGAAAGCTATCAGGGCGTTGGACCTGACTTTGCCCCTGTCGAGTACGCGCAAAAGCTCCGCAAATGGTGCGATGACCATGGCATTGTATTAATTTTCGATGAGGTTCAGGCTGGCTTCGGACGCACCGGCAAATTCTGGGCGTTTGAACATTACGGCGTTACTCCTGACATCATCTGCTGCGGTAAAGGCATCAGCAGTTCGTTGCCGTTGTCCGCGGTAATCGGTCGCAATGAAATCATGGATCAATTTCCACCGGGGTCGATGACCAGTACTCACACCGGAAACCCCGTTTGCGTGGCTGCCGCCATGGCGAGCTTAAAGAAAATCAAAAACGAGAAGCTTACGGAAAATGCCGCGAAGCTCGGTCCAATTCTTCTCGAAGGGCTGCAGAAGATTAAGAAGAAACATTGCGATGTGATTGGACATGTCACCGCGACCGGTCTGGTCGGCGGTTTACAAATCGTGAAGCCGGGCGTCAAGGAACCGAATCACGACCTGGCGCACGCCATCATTGAGAAATGTTTCCACAAAGGACTGCTCTTCTTTGCGCCAGTCGGTGCCTGGGGACAGACCGTGAAAATTTCTCCTCCCTTGACCATCACGGAAGACGCTTTACGCGATGGCTTGAATGTTCTGAGCGAATCCGTCGACGAAGTGCTCGGAGTAAAGTAATTTCAACGTCTTAAAACGAATGGCAGCCGCGTTGAGCGGCTGCCATTTTTCTTTTCCAAAATCGTTTAATTTACCGTGAGCGTGGCTGCGGTGCTGACGGTTGGGCCCACACCATTTCGAACGACGACAGTATAGGTTCCAACATCACTGGATTGAATGTTGTTTAAAACAAGGTTCGCATTGGTCGCCCCGGGAATATTGATGCCATCCTTTCGCCACTGATAACCGGTGACGTTCCCACTCGCAACGACGCTGAACGTCGCCGTGGCTCCAGCGCTCACGCTCTGGCTGGAAGGTTGCGTCGTAATCACCGGCGGATTGACCGATTCCATCGTAACGTCATCGAACCATCCATTGCCGCTGGTACCACTGGCGCCCACGGAACCGATCGTTACGGAATCCCACGGGGCGTAGGTCGTGGCGGTAATCGCCCGGTCAAAGGTGTTGTCGACGTAGAAATTTACTGTGGTGCCATCGGCAGCCCGTTCAATTTCAAACTTGTGCCAGCCTGTTGTGCGCGTCGCATTCAGGTTGAACCAGCCGGTATTGGACCCGGAAACAATTCGGCCCTGATACTTCGCGGTATTCACGGCTTCCCCCGCGAGCGTTCCGGTGCCCGTTCCAAACGGCGCCCCGTAACGACCCGCTGCCGCAAGTTGCAGCAGTGTTCCATTCGGATAACCAGCACCGCTGTAAGAGCGCACTTCGCTGTAGAGTCGATGCTGTGTTCCCATTTCATCGTAAAGCCAGAACGTCAATCGCGTGCGGTTTTCCAATTCGAGGCCAAGATTGTGATACATCTTGTTCAGCGAATTGGTGACAACGGCACTCTTACTTCCGCCACCGGTATGATTTTGTGCGGTGGAAATCGTTAACGCACTGTTCCCCGTAAGAATCGTCCAGTTCGACATGGAACCTGCCTCGAAGGTTTCATTGAAAACCGCGAAGCCGGTGAGGGCCAAACTCGCTTCACTGCTGACGGTCACACCAACACCATTCGATGCTGTAACAGAGATCATTCCGGTGTCTGTCGATTGCACATTGTTTCGCGTGTAGATCGTGGCCGTCGCACCGGCGATGTTCAAACCGTTGAGTCTCCATTGATAAGTCATCGGTCCCGTGCCGGCAGCACTTGCCGAGAACGTGGCATTCGCACCCGCCACTACGGTTTGGCTTTGTGGCTGCAACGTGAAAACGGGTGGCGTGTTGACCACCAGGGTCGCCGTGCTGCTCAGAACTGTTCCCCAATTGTTTGTGATGAGCACGGTATAATCGCCCGCGTCATTCGCCTGCACGACGTCGATGGTGTAACTGCTCGTTGTCGCACCCGGAATAGTGACGCCATCCAGCCGCCATTGGTAAGTGAGTGGTGCGCTGCCTGACGCCACGACGTGAAACGTGACACTATCTCCCGCGTCGACCATCTGGCCGGATGGTTGTTGGGTAATCGACGGAGCGGTTCCGCTGCTCGTGACCGAAAGCGTTGCGTTCGCACTGGTGACACTTCCTGCCGTATTCGAGACGAGCGCCGAATAATTTCCCGCATCGCCTAACTGCACGTTGTTCAAAACCAGACTGCTGCTCGTCGCGCCGGAAACATTCACCCCATTTAGTTGCCATTGGTAGTTGAACGGTGCGGTTCCGGAAACGCCGACTGAAAATGTGACGGTATCACCCGCCAGGGCCGATTGACTTTGCGGCTGCGTTGAAATCGAAGGCGCGTAGACCGGCGCATTTAAATTCAGCACGCGCACGTTATCGAACAACGCGAAAGCATCGCTGGCGGGACTTGCGATCGAACTGAAAATATCCATAAACCCGATCATCACATCACCGGACGTAAACGACGTGCTATTCGTCCGGACTGCGATAACGGTTCCGTCCAGTTTCCAGGTGATGACATTGTTGACCTGGCTGACTTCGCCGGAAACCCATCGTTTGCCTGGCGAACCGGCTGTTTCAAATTTCGAACCGGGCAACAGCGTTGGATAAATTCCCACGGCGTTGTTGGATTCCGCCAGTCCACTCGCAGCGGCCCCAATCAATTCCGTCTGCACGCCAGACAAATTGCCGACGTAAGCACGATAATCACGCGACGTTCCGCCTTCGCCATCAACACCAAACCAAAGACCATCCGTTGCCGACGGCGAGGTTGCTCCCCAATTCGCACGCGTTCCTGCATGATTGATCCCAAAGATTGCGTATTCGGTGCTGCCGGTGGAACCTGCGCCGCCAATGCCTCCTGGATAATTCAGCCACAGATCAAATCGCAGCGCGAAGTTGCCGCTGGCCGAAAATGTTTTTGGATAAATGTTCACGCCCGCTGCTGCGGCTGTGGTGTCGTTATTGTTGACGGAAAATTTTACGCCCCGCGTCGTGCCACCCGAGTTCGGCGCTGGAGGAATCAAATAAGTCTCGCCATTGAACGTGTAGGAAACAGCTCCATAATTAAATGCCCAGTTCGTCGTAAAATCAGAGGCCCCATTGTCCGATCCCTGGAAAAGATTCCAGAGGGCGGCGCTATTCGTCTCAAAGGCGTCCGAGAACAAAAGGGGATAACTGACGGAATCAATGGTGAGCGTTGCGGCAAGACTGGTCGTCGAACCGGATGCATTATTCACCACCACGGTGTAATCCCCGGCGTTTCCACTTTGAACGTTGTTTAGATTTAAAAGTGACGTCGTGGCACCGGCGAGATTTGCTCCATTGAATTTCCATTGATAGGAAAGGGGAGCATCTCCGATGGCCAGGGTTCGTAACGTCACGTTGGTGCCCGGCTTCGCGAATTGGCTGTACGGCGAGGTCAGAATGACGGGCGCATACGCCGGTAACGTGTAGCGCGGAGTCGGGAGCGTGTTTCCGGAAAACGTTGCTTCATCGCTGAGCAGTGCCGCGAGCGTGGAGGTCTTCAATACGTTGGTAATGGTGTTCGCCACACCATCGACGGTGCAATTCATCTGCACGAACCGGATGCCATGACTGTAATCGGCGTACGTCTCTTCGTGTCCGTTATAGAGAGGCTGAATCGCGCTGCCATCCGTCTGGTGCCAGCCATAGATGCAGACCGGTTTGGGAACGCCTGTTTGCAGGTTCGTGTAAATCTTCGTGGCAATGACGACATCTTTCTTGTCGCCGCCCGTCAGGGTGCCCAGCGGATAGGTATTTGTGACTGCGAAACGTTGGTTGTGGACCGTCGTGTTGTGTTGATCAAAGACAGGGACGGTCGTCATTTCCGGTCCGGGCGAAATCGTTGAGGGCGCCAGGTGACACGGCGCTTTCTTCCAGATGTCGTTCACCATTTTGCGCGTCGGTAAGGAACAGTTCATCGCATTCGCCAAACGTTGAGCGAGCAGGGGAGTCATTGGCTCGAGGAAATAATCGGTGTCATTTCCAACCGCGAGGTAGTCAGGCGTGACGTAATACGTGATCGTGTGACTGACGCTATTGATTGTCGCGTTTGTTGTGACAGGGACCATCGTTCGCAGCCAATTCGGGACGTTCCCCTGGATGATCTGGCCGTAGATCATGTTCTCGCGATCATCGAGGGAGAGGGGAGTGATGATTTTTACAAATTCGCTGCCGCTCGGCGCGTTGGCAGCGCGAGGCGGAAGATTCAGGGTTTGTGCGGAAACGATGGAGGTCGAGGCCAGAGCAACGCCCAGCCAAAGCAACGGGCAATGGAGTTTTGTCATAGAATGGGTTTTAGGAATTGCGAGCGGCCTGCTGATGGATGTGCAGCAGGCGATGTTGCTGGAAGACCGTTGGGACGACGTGAGGGTTCGTCGAGCGCCGAAAAAAGTCAACGTCTTGTTTACTCTAATTAATGGAACACGGATGAACAGGGACCGACACGGATAAAGAAACCAGAGAAATTGCGTCCCTCGAACTTAGCCGGAAGGATTTAATCGAGACACGAATTTTACGAATTTTCACGAATTAAAAACCAGCTTTCGTCGCTTTTTATCCTTACAATTGTTGGAGCCATTTGGTTTGGTTCAGAAAGAAGTTCGGACCTTCTTCTTATTCCGGAAAATTCGTGTCAATTCGTGAGGGGATCAGTTTTGAGAGAGGGGCCTGTTGCTGAAGATTTCATTTGCAATCGGGCGCAGTCTCGGCAAACTTTTCTCCCCTGTGTCGGGGCGTAGCGTAGTCTGGCTAGCGCGCTTGTTTCGGGTACAAGAGGTCGGGGGTTCAAATCCCCCCGCCCCGACCATTT
>CBHTTJ010000068.1:0-26066 GCA_966095605.1 uncultured bacterium
CATTTCGCGGAGGTAAAATTCCGGGAAATACGTGGATAGGGAAAAAAGAGGAGCCAAAAAAAGAGTATTTCCGGCGGAATGGCTTTAAGTTCAGAAGGTTAGATTGGAAAATTGCTAAAGCGACTTCTTCAAAGCCCCTTTAGTCACGTCCCATCGGAACAAACGACTCGAAAGTTCGCGTGGCCAGTTCTCGTCGGTGGCGGTCATGAAGACCTGGCCCCGGGATTGGTTGGTTCGTTCCAATAAGGGAAGCAACCCCGTTCGCCGCTTCAAATCCAGCTCTCCCATGACGTCGTCGATCAGCAAAACCGGTGCGCTGCCCGTGATCCCGGTCAGATATTCTGCCTGAGCCATCTTGAGAGCGATGACGAGGGAACGCTTCTGCCCTTCACTGCCGAATTGAGCGGCGGACCGATCATTCAACAACAATTGCAAGTCGTCGCGATGTGGGCCGACGAGGGTGGAGCGGTACGAGCGTTCCCGCGCGCGAGCCTGGCTCAACTCAACCGCAAAATCCTGCTTCACACTCGGCAGATATTCCAGCCGTAGCTCTTCGGCGTCGTTGGAGATGCGTCGATATGCCAGACGAGCGAGTGGCGAGATGCGCGGCACCAGTTCGCGGCGAAGCTGAGTGATCTGATTCCCGACGCTCACCAATTCGCCGGAGAAACTGTCCAGCGACGCTTCGTCGATGATCCTTTGTTTCAGCAACGCATTTCGCGAGCGCAATGCCTTCGCATAACGTTGCAGGAGTGGCAGGTAGAGCGGATGCGTTTGCGCGAGCAACAAATCGACAAAACGACGACGAATTCGGGCGGTGCCTTTTACCAGTTGCAAATCTTCCGTGCAAAAAACCACGGCACGCAGCACGCCGAAATAATCTGTAAGCCGACGAACGGGCTGGTTATCGAGCGTGAGTTTCCGTTCTGTTGTTGACCAAAACATTTTAATCTCGTGCTCGCCCTGGCTGAGAATTTTGCCGGCGACAAAATAGCCCTTCTTGCCGTGCTGAATCATCTGGCTACCACCGACACCCCGGAACGAACGGAGCGTCGCCATAAGATAAACCGCCTCGAGGATGTTCGTTTTTCCCTGTGCATTGTCGCCCAACAACAGATGAAATCCCGGCGCGAAGTCGACGTCGAGTCGCGCGTAATTTCTAAAGTCGCGAAGTTTGAGATGTGCCAGATGCAACGATTGAAGATTAAAAAACCGGAGGCTACAGGCGAGCAGAAACCGGCAAAAGCCATCGAGGCATGTGAAATGCTTAGGTGCTGAAAATGAACCTGACACTGCCCAAACGGTTGGCTTTTGGCGGTGAAAGAAAACTTTTGCGTGTCTCCAATTGTAAATTGTTGTATCAGAAAGGGACACAAGAGGCGGGCATGACAGGAAAGCCCAACTCTGATTCGGTGCCTGTAAAAGAAAAAAACATTGTGGCAACCGGGCTCACCAAAACGATTTTGCTGGTGGAGGACGAAGATATCGTGCGCTCGTTGGCGCGAAAACTTCTGGAAGCGCGTGGCTTTTCCATTTTGGAGGCATCCTCAATTGAGGCCGCGCGCAAATGTTGGGGAGAAAAGAGCAGCGAAATTGATTTACTGTTGTCAGATGTGCTATTGCCCGACGGAAGCACGGTCTCCCTGGTGAGCGAATTCCAGAAGGAAAAGCCCGAGCTAAGGGTTATATTCACGAGTGGGTACAGTGAAGATGTTGTTTTCGCGGTGAAAAATCAACTGAACGGCGCGGCTTTCGTGCAGAAGCCATTTCATCCGCGCGAGCTGATGAGCCTGATTGACGCGGCATTGAGAAAGGACAAATGAGTGCATTGCGGATATTGATTGTCGACGACCACCTGCTGATTCGCTGTGGTTTAAAACAGATCCTCGAACGGGAATTTCCCAACGTCACCATAGGTGAAGCGCAAAACGGCCCCGAAGCCGTGCAACAGGTCGCGGAGAAATCCTGGGACGTGGTGGTGATGGACATCAACATGCCTGGACGCAGCGGTTTGCTGGTGCTGCAGGACATTAAACATCTTCATCCCAAGTTGCCTGTGCTCATCCTGAGCGCCTATAGCGAAGAAGAATTTGCCGTGCGTGTTTTGAAGGCCGGCGCCGCGGGATTCGTCCCGAAGGAAAGTACCCACCTGGAATTGGTAAAAGCCATTCGCAAGGTGTTGTCCGGCGGCAAATACATCACGGATTCAGTGGCCGAAAAACTGGCGAACCAGCTCGATGTCAAAACAGGCGGCGCCCCGCATGAATTGCTCTCGGATCGTGAATACCAAGTCCTTTGTTTGATTGGCAGTGGCAAGACGCCGACCGAAATTGCCGACGAACTGTCGCTGAGCGTAAAAACCGTCAGCACCTATCGCGCGCGCATTCTGGAGAAGCTGAACATGAAGACCAACGCGCAGCTGATCCACTACGTCATTTCCAACAGCCTCGTCAGCTGAGTTGCGGTGAAGGTTTGGGAATTTTTTGCCGGGCCTTGATCGTCACGACGCTGCCCCCGTTGCGGGTTCGTTCAATTTCGATCTTACCGCCAACGCGGCGCGCTCGCTCGTGCAAATCCAATACCTCGAGTGATCCCTCTTCGAAAAGATCCTCCGCGCCGGTTCCATTTTCCGAGACCCGCAACAAATAACTCTGGCCGGAGCGTTTCGTCAGGACCTGGATTTCTGTCGCGCCATGGCGTTTGACCATTTTGTTTGCAACGGCCTGGAATAGCTTAAAAAACTCGACTCCAAGCTGAGGTGCCAGCTCAAGCTCGATCGACTGCGGCAGAACGACCAATCGAACAGGCGAATCTTTGCTCAGCCGTTGTGTCTCATGCTTTAGCCCCGCGAGGAGGCCGAATTCATCCAGGATTTTTAAGCGCAATTCGTTCGTCAGGCCGCGAACGGATTGGCTGATAGCGCTCACCATCGTTGAGAGCTCAACCATCTTGCCGGCTTCTTTTGTATTCGGAGGGAACGCCGTTTCCAATAAGGAGAGTTCGATGAGCAGGGCGGTTAACTTTTGGCTAAGATCATCATGGAGAATCCGCGCGAACCGACTTTTCTCCGCTTCGTGCGATGCGTTAACGTGCGCCAGCAGTTGGCGAAGTTGTTCCTTGGAGGTATTCACGCAAAACTTTTTGCTACAAACAGGCTGTTGACGAAAACGATAGCACGCGAGTCGACGTCGACAATCTTTTTGGGGCAAAAAGTAGTTTCTCTACTGGATCATTCCAGCTGAAAACTTCCGTTGCCGTCGCGCGTCGTAAAAAATCCTGCGCAATCAGATGTCTTCTGCATCATCACGGCCTTAATTGGGGTCGCGAGTTTGCTGACAGGATGAATGAAACTGCCGGTCACCAGCCCGGATTGAACGTTCACTTTTAACGTGAGGCCGGAGCCGGAGCAGGTAAAGACGTTGTTCGCGCTGAGCGTCGCAGAGATGTGAAGATTAGAAATGAGCCCTCCATCGACGAGATCTGCAAAATGACTTCCTGCCGTGATCACGCTGCGACCCAACGCAGGAGCGATGTAACTACCACCGGTCAGGGAGAGATTGTTCGTGAAACCAAGGCCCGCGAGAGTCGAAACGCGAATGTGGCTTAATTCGCCGGTCAGGTCGGTCGTTCCCGAGCCGTTGGAAAGAGTGATCCAGCCGACAGCCGATCCGGTTCCAGCGTAGAGGGAGTTGTATACCGGGATCTGACCGGATTGAGTCACCGCACTGACAAGATTTGCCGTAGTGCCATCGATCCAATTGATCACACCCGTTGCAGCACCGGCTGCGGAGATAGTGACCGTGGCAACGCCGCGGTTACCCAAAGCTAAAGTGAATTTGCCAGCTTGTGGTGCGGGTTTTGCGAGTGAGTAGATAAGTTTGTCTGCGAAAAGGGTGGAGGTCCAGTGACCTTCCGAAATACTGCCGACCAGGCCCGAGGAAGATAATGACAGGTTAAGTTTCAAAGGTGATTTTCCAGGACGCAGCACCGTTGCCGTCGTTTCCGCCGTGAGGAAAAATTGGCCTGAGACGCTGTAGGTTCCGCCTTCGATTGAAAGTTTCCCGGAGAAAATACCTTTGTCAGTGACAGTGACGTTGAGCGAGCCCGAGCTGCTATGCTTCACGTCACCGTCTTCAAAGAACAAACCCGAGTAAATGCCTTTTAATTCAGGAAACGGGTTTCGGGGAGCAACAATGTAGAAGGATTTAGCTTCGGATTTGTTTACACCGCCGTTCACCACGCCGCCGGTGTCCGCGGCGACCACGGTGACGAGGTTCGATCCGATTACATTATCCGCCACCTTAAACTTCAAGGTGCCGTCCGAGGTCATCGTCGGCTTTGTCGCAAAGAAAGTTGGATCGGCTGTGGTGAGCTGAAATGTTACCACCTGATTTGTTTCGTTAGCAGCCCCGGGCGAGATACTGGTGGCAAAACCGGTTACTATCGTCAGCTGGCCCGCAACCGTCTGCGAAACCGTGCTGCGGCTCAACTCAAACTGTGGAGCGTCGTTGACCGCATTGATCGTGATCGCCAACGGATACAGCTGGGAGGTGTTGCCATCGGAAACAAGAATGTTAAGGCTGGTTTTGCCAAAAGCATTTCGCGCGGGCGTTAATTGCAAGCGCCACGTTCCGCTCTCCTGCTGTACGGTTGCTGCGCTGATAAATGTATTCGGGATAGACGAAATTGTGGCGGTAACATCGCTGGCCGGACTATCCGGGTCGGTGATATTGAGGTCAAAGGTCGCTTCGCTGTCTTCGTTCAAACTAACAGTCTTCAAAGCGAGCGAAGGAGCGTCGTTAACAGCACTGATATGGAGAGTGAAAGTTTTGGTGGTGGTATTCTGTCCCCCGTTGGCGGTAGTGCCGCTGTCTTTCAGGGTCACTGTCACCAGGTCGTCGCCGAACACATTCGTGGCAGTCTTGAATGAGAGCGTACCGTCGGAAGTTATCGTTGGTTTTATCGAGTATAAAGCTGGATTGCCCGGCAAGGTGACGAAGGAGACGCTTTGGAAGTTTTCCGCTTCGCCTGCGGTAATGTTGTTGGCGAAGCCGGAGATTTTCTGCAGACCGGCGTCTTCGGCAACGGTCAACTCTTCAGGAATCTCAAACTCGGGTGCATAGTTTACGAGAGAGACTGTGATTGTGAAGGTTTGTGCTGCGCTGCGATGACCCTGATCATCAGCGAGCACGACCGAAACGTTAGCCACGCCGAACGCCGAGGGCGCAACAAGATAGGTCAACGTGCCATCATCACTCACTTCGGGTTCGCTGCTGAACAGCGCGGGATTGTCGTTCGATGTTTCGAAATGTAATGCGTATTCATCTGGCCCGATTCCGGTGGCCCATTCAGAAACCCATTGACCAAAATCATCCCGCAAAACCTTTTGATTCGCACCTTTAACGAATCGGGGAGTCGGGTCCGTGACCTCGATCGAAACCGTGACGGGGGTTGCAGAAACATCTACGCCGTCAAATCCGAGCACTTTGAAAGCGGAGATCGTGCCTAAAGTATTTGTTGGTGGGAACCAGGTGAGAACGTTGGTTGGTCCGAAAGCTGTGCGGCTTGCCACGGGTTGTCCGTCGATGAAAATTTTCCCTGCCACCACGGAATCGATCACGAATTGCGCGGCATCATCATCCATATCGCGCAGATCGGAGGCGGTCTTAAGGGAGCCGAAAGACAGGGAGTAACGTTCATTTTTGTGAGCGTTCAACAGATTCGCGCGAGATAACGATTCTATCGCGCTGAGTTCAGGCGGATTATTCCCGCGAATCGAAGCGCTGATCTGGGCTGCACCTTCGGAATAAGCCTGGGAGTCGAACGCTTTTACCTGAAAGGCCAAAACGTAGGTATTGAAAATATTCGTCGGTGGCGTCCATGTGAGCGTATCGCCAGCACCAATCGTTGCACCGGCCGTGACCTGAGAACCGTTCAGAGTGAGGGAACCATTCTGCAGTGAGGAAATCACGAGGACCAACGGGTCGCCATCGGCGTCGCTGGCTCCGCTCAGGGACACCAGTGTCGGAAACGACATCGAGTAGGGAGAATTCTTCGTGGCATATATGTCATTGGCAATGCCGACGGCGGGAGCGTGGTTTACAGCCGAGGCGGTCACTGCGGAAGAAACAACGGCAGTGGCGATCAAAAGGCCATTCAAACTGGCCCGGTAAGACTTTGATAAGATGGATACCATGGCGTCATCAGAGCCTGAAGTCCGAGGATGCGAAATCAGCGGGGCTGCAAATTAGGTGTCGGCGTCCTAAGGGCGCGACTGTCAGTGGCGATCTTACAGATATCGGAAAATGAAGAAAATCCTTGGTCGAAGCGAAGTTCCTCTTTACGGCCCAATTACTTGTGTGTTACGAATTTCACCGCCACATTTAGAAGTGGTTGTTTGTTTAGGGGAGGAGGGTCGGATTAGGTGGTGAGAACCCGTCCTCATCCAATCCGGCCCTCCGCAAACATTGAGACGGAATTATGCGTTGTCCGAAGTGCGGCAAAGTGGATGACAAGGTTATTGATTCGCGCGCCTCCCGAGAAGGCGCCACGATTCGCCGCCGCCGCGAATGTCTCGGTTGCGGTCATCGTTTTACCACCTACGAGGAAGTTGAGCGCGATACGCTCATGGTGATTAAACACGACGGTCGACGCGAAGAATTTTCCCGCGAGAAACTGCTCACCGGCCTTCATAAAGCGTGTCAAAAACGCCCCGTTCCGCAAAAAGCGATTGATGATCTCGTCGACAGAATTGTCGAAGATATCCGCACGAAATATGAAGGCGAAGTTCCCGGCCTCGCGATAGGGGAGCGCGTGATGGATGGCCTCCGAGACCTGGACAAAATAGCTTACATTCGTTATGCGAGTGTATATCGGCGATTCGAGGAGGTTGCCGATTTTCTGCACGAAGTCAAAAAATTGGAGAAACGACGCGATGATCCAGCTCAACCCAGATTGTTTGATCTTCCGAACGGCGGACGGTGAAAATATTCCCTGCTCCGCTGAGCTCGTCACCATTGAATTGATTGGCGACGCGGTCAGTGCTCTGGACCCGGAAATTATCGAGAACGCTTCCGCAGCAGTCCTGCATTACTTTAAACAGGAACTAGGACGCGAGTACGTTACTGTTGCCGAATTCTCTGAAGCGTTGGAGAAGGTTCTGCGAAATTTCGGCCTTGTCGTTAAGAAGGTGGAAGAAAAGAAGGCGGAGCCGCGAAAACGCCCGAATGTGGTCGATGACGATCTCCGCCAGATCGCCTGCGAGTCTGGGAAAGGCTTCGAATTATTCTTTTTCTCAAATCTTCGCGAACACCTGCATACCAAGATCGCGACCGGCGATCCGGAAATTATCCGTTTCAGCGGCCTCAGGAGCTGTGTGAAACAATTAGTCGGCGCGCGACGCTGGAGCAGTCGTTGCCAGGCACTTAACGATCAAATCGTGGATTATTTGCGCACCTGTCTCAGCGCAGAGCAAAAGCGTTGCGCCCTGGTGGTTCGATAAATCCGGCGAATCAGCGGAACGCCTATTGAATGGAAGATGAGAACCCGCTATCTCACGGCATCTCTCATTTGGCTTTATGACACTTTTCGAAAAAATCGTTGCCCGGCAGATCCCGGCGGAAATCGTTTTTGAAGACGATCTTGTTTTGGCTCTACGGGATATTAAACCCGCCGCGCCGACACATATTCTTTTGATCCCGAAAAAACCGATTCCCCGGATCGCGGAAGCTTCACCTGAGGATCACAAGGTCTTGGGACATATGCTTCTCATCGCTCCGCAAATTGCGAAAAAAGAAAAGCTGACTCAAGGTTATCGGCTGGTAATTAACAACGGGCCGGATGCCGGAGAGTCTGTTCCGCATCTGCACCTTCACATTATTGGTGGGCGACAGATGAGCTGGCCCCCCGGTTGATTAAAGGCGCCCGGCCTTTTTCATCTGCCAAAGCATCCACGAAGTTTCTTCCTCGAATGCGTTTCTCGAGGGATATTCCAAAGTGTTGCCGGCGTTTTCTCGGAAATAGAAAGCACCGCGATTAAAGGCAATATGGGGTCCAAAACCAGCCATGTCTTTGAGGACAAGAGAAACCGCTGTATCGAAATTCTGTCCCGCACGATCACCCAAATAGCGAAAAGGAATCCGTGAGTCCGCGTTCAGGCAATAACGAATCACCGCTCGCTTGATGACAATCTCCAACATGAATTTCACCGAGACAACCTCGCGGGTTGAATACTCGATGCGAAGGGGTTCATCGTTATAATAGTCATCCTGAAGAACTGGCGTAACCGGCATTTCTATTCGTTTGAGTTCCTTGGTGATGACGTTCCCCGCGGAGACAAGAGCAATATGCTGCCATTCAATCGGGAAACCTCGTCCGAGTGGATCATAGATGATGAGGCTGGCGGGCGTGCAATCGACACGGTTTGTGAACTTCACCGCAGGAAGCCGAACGAGCTCCTGTTCCGACACGATTTCAGTTTCAATGCCCTCTTCTTTTAAAGCGCCGTGAAGACAGAGGGCATTCTCGTGACTGATTCTTTTGACGAGGATTCCAAATGCGTCCCTGGCGATCGTAAACGCATCAAAGGGCGCGAGAAAATTCGTACGACGAAAAGCCCGCTTCAGACTATCCGTTGACGGTACGTCCAACGAGGTCTGAAGCACAGCGAAGTTCATCACATGAATTTCTTTAAAACACTCCCCAGACGATCGATTCCAAGCGTAATGTTTTTCTCTGTTGCGCCGCCGAAACTGATGCGCATTCCGGTATCCGGTTTGCGTCGCGTCGGATCATCCGCGAAACAGAGTTCGCCGGGAACATAGAGGACGTCGCTTTCCAAGGCCATCTTGAAGAGTTTGGATTTGGTTCCGCTCTTCACTTTTTCTGGAACTCTCGCCCAGACATACAGTCCGCCGTTCGGTTCCGCCCATTCCACCGCATTGGGAAAATGTTCGCGGATAGCGCTGGTCATGGTGAGCGCCTTTTTCGCGTAACGAGCCCGCAAGTTTGGCAAATGCTTCTCATACGCCTTCGACGTCAGGGCAGCCGTCATGATGCGTTGCAGCAAGTTCGACGTGCCGAAATCGTGATTACCTTTAATGCGCAAAACAACTTCGAGGATTTCTGGCGGCAGAATACCGAACCCAACTCGAACGCCGCTCGCATACGGTTTGCTGAAGGTGGTTGTGTAAAGAACGCGATCGGAGAATTTTGCCGCAGCGAGCGCGGATGCTTCGTCGGAGCCGGAGAAACGCAATTCCCGGTAGGCAGCGTCTTCGAGCAGGTAAATAGGATGGCCAGCTGCCTTTTCGTAACGACGAAGGATTTCGAGAGCTTGCGCCTTTTTCTTGAAACTCGTTGTCGTCCCAGTGGGATTTTGAAAGTACGTTACGAGATAGAGCATCTTCACGCGCTTCAGATCGCCGGATTTTTTAAGCGACGCCAAGACCTCTTCAAGATGGTCCAGATCAATGCCGTCGGCCTGGAGTCGAACTCCCCGTGTTTGCAGGCGATGACTTTGGGCGATGCCGAGGTAAACGAAATAAGTCGGATCTTCGAGAATGACAATGTCGCCGGGGTCGCACAGCGCTTCGGTCAAAATATAAAGCAACTGCTGTGAGCCATGCGTGATGAGCGTCTGATTGGGAGAATATTTGCCAATCCGCGCGCCAGTCGCCGTGTCTTCACGATGAGTCAACTCCGCAGCGAACTTGCGCAACTCCGGATCACCAGCCGTCGTGCCGTACTGCAGCGCGGGACGTCCTGTCTTTGGCGAACTTAAAATTTCATCCAGCAGATTTCGTGTTTCCTGCAGCGGTAGAGATTCGTTGTCCGTGAAGCCTGCGGCGAGGGAAACCAGGTTGGGGCGGGACAATGCGACTTCCATCAACCAGGAAATTGCGGGCGGCTTGGTGTTGCGGCCGAGTTCGGACAAAGCGGATCGTTTCATGTGCGGTGGAATATGTAGCAGATCAAAGGGCGGATTTCTCGGAAAATCTGAGCGAAAATCCGCCGTTGATCCGAACGGTTTTAAATTACCTTATGGCGAAATGGCAGCGAATCGCCTTTAACCACGCGGCCTGACGTTCCAGAGGAAGGCGAGCAGGATAATTCCGAGCAACGTGCAACCAAGGATGCTCCAGATCGCCGCATCCCAGCCGTAATTCTTAGCCAGCCATCCGATGCCCACTCCTTCGATGGTGCGGCCGACATAACCAAAGAAACCGACGAAGCCCGCTGCCGTGCCAACCGCCTTTTTGGAGGTAAGGTCCAGCGACATGACGCCGGAAAACATCACCGGGACATAAACGCAAAATCCAATCAAAGCGAAGAGAGCCATGTAAACGTTGATCGGCGCTTTCGGCAAGGCGATGATGGCGTAGAACGCGAACAGAAGAGGGATCATCGCCATGACGCTGACGCGCGCACGTCGACCACCCAGTTTGTCGGAAACCCAACCCATGGTGAGCATCCCCGCTCCTCCGGCGAGTTCGATGACTGTTGTGCTGAAGCCGCCGGCCGTGAGAGAAGCGCCTTTTACTTTCTGCAGATAATACGGACCCCAATCGACCATCGCGTAGCGCGCGATATAAACAAAAATGTTTGCGATCGCGAGAATCCAAAGCTTTTGATTTGGAAGAATGTATTTAAGGAAAAGCTCCTTGGCGGAAAGATCTTTTTCGTGTCTTTCTTTTTCTTCTGGCGGCCAGTCGTTTTTATATTCTTCAACCGGCGGCAAACCTTCCGACTGGGGCGTGTCCCGCATTCGCACCAGCAGGTAGATCGCACCGATTCCCGCTATCGCTCCCGGGACATAAAAAGCAGACTGCCAGCCCCAATGCAGAGCACATTTGGCAGCGAGGTAACCAGCTATACCACCGCCGACATTGTGTGAAACATTCCAAAGGCCAAAGATGGTGCCACGCTCTTTCGCGCTGAAAAAGTGGGACAAACCACGCGTGCAGGGGCCGTAGCCCATGCCCTGGATAAAACCGTTTAGAGTCCAGAGGGCAAAATGCCCCGTAAAGTTTGTGGTGAGCCCAAAAACGAAATTGATCACGGCGGTCGCGAGCATCCCGACCGCTACATATTTTCGTGCATCACTGCGGTCGGCGAAATAACCCATCACAAATTTCCCGATTCCGTAGGCGATCGCTGTGCCCGCCAGAATTTTTCCTATCATCAGCTCGTCATAATGCAGCGCTTCGCCAATTTGTTTTTGCACGGGCGAAAAATTATTTCGCACGAGGTAGAACATCGCATAGGCGACAAACGCTGCTTCGAAAACCTGCCAGCGCAGACGCGGAAAAAGGCGTTGGACTTCCGCCTCCGATTTACGCGGCATGTGCGGAGCAGGTTTAAACCAATTGATAATGGCGCCTATCATTTTAGGTCAGGTGAAAGTGATTCTGCCGATTGTAGGTCGCTTAACGAATCGGGCAATCACGCTTTTGTGAATTTTTGATAACGCAGGATTTCGTCGGCCCGCTTCGCTTCATCCCAGCCGAGAATTTCAGCCATCCACCTTGATACTTGGTGCGAGCGCTTTTCAGCGTCGTGGAAATAGTAATGCCAACTGGTGCGGCGAACCATGACGTCATCAAGATGGATCGCCCATTCCGTGCGGCAGTAATGTTCGACGGCGCTGCGGCAAAAATCCGGCGGCGTAATCGCACTAAGACCGTCCGTTTCGCTTTTCGGGAGAAGCGGCTCTTTGGCGGTGCGACAGGGAGATGCCTTCAAACCCAATGTAGAAACAATCTGGTCGACGGTTTGTTCGGCCATTAAACGATACGTCGTGAGCTTGCCTCCGGCTACGTCCCACCATTGTGGTTCTGGACTCTTGATTTGATGAGAGCGTGAAATGTCGGAAGGCTTTCCGTTTGGATCGGCAATCAACGGACGTAAACCCGCCCACGCACTGATCACATCTTTCTTCGTCAGTTGCGCCTGGGGAAAATGTTGATTCGTGATCTTGAGGACATACGCGATGTCGTCGTCATCCGCGAAAATGCGGTCGAGCGAGCCGTTGTAATCGGTGTCAGTTGTCCCGAGGATCGTGCGTTCTCCCCACGGTATCGCGAAAAGAATTCGTTTCCCTTCCGACATGACGACGGCGTCGGGCACGGGAACTTTCACACGCTCCACCACGAGGTGGACACCTTTGGTCAGGCGCAGTTTAACCTGACTGTGTTGGAGACCATCAGCCCACGGCCCGGTGGCGTTCACGACAGCCCTGGCTTTAATTTTGTGAGCGGTTGACCCGTTGAGCAGATCACTCACCTCACAATGCCACTCGCCATTGCTGAATTCCGCTTTTCCAAATTTGCAGTAATTAACAATTTTGCCCCCTGCCTTGGCTGCGGAGCGAAGCGTGTCGAGGACCAGGCGCGCATCGTTTGTAAGACCGTCGTAATAACGAACAGCGCCGTTCAAATTTTTTTCCTGCAACGACGGCACCCATTTCAACGCCTCTGCCTTGTTCATCCAGCTCGACGCGCCCAAATTTCTGCCGCCGCAAAGCAAATCGTAAATCTTAACCCCAATCTTCAGTTGCCAAAGTTTCCATTCCTTATTGTCGGAATAGGTCGGAAAAACGAACGCAAGAGGATCGCCGAGATGAGGAGCAATTTGGTGGACGATCTTTTTTTCCACGCTCGCTTCGTGAACGAGGCCGACACGGCCTTGTGCAAGATATCGCAGACCACCGTGCAGTAGACGACTGGAGCGACTGCTCGTTCCGAAGGCGAAATCGTGTTGTTCCACCAATCCGACTTTAAGCCCGCGCATCGCCGCATCACGGGCGATGCCGGAACCAACGATTCCGCCGCCAATGATTAAAACATCGAGAGTGCCTGCGGTTAAGTCGGCAAATGTTTGATGTCTGACAGACGAGGTTTTCAAGAGGTCACCTCCCTCTTGGCAGCCTGCAACATCTCTCCCAGTTCCTTGATGCTCGGGACAATGAAATCGGGCGGCGGCGAATATTTTTGTCCATCCTCCAGCGTGCATTCGCCGGTGAGGACCAGGACGCTTACGGCGCCGCTACGTTGTCCCATGGCCACGTCGGTGTACGTGCGATCTCCGATCATCGCGAGTTCGCTCGGTTTCAGTCCATGGCGTTGGAGGATGCCGCGCAACATGCTCGGATCGGGCTTGCCCAAAACTTTATCCGGGGCGCGACCGACGGCTTCTTTCAACATGGCGCAAATGGCGGCGCAATCCACCCAAACCGTCGGTTGGTCAGTGGGACAAACACGATCAGGATTGGTGGCGACGTACGGTTTGCCTTTTTGAATCCACCAGGCGGCGCGTCCGACACGCGAAAATTCGAGCGTCATGTCGAAAGCAACAACAACAACTTCCGGTTCATCCGTGTGACTGTTCTCGCAAATATAAAAGCCAGCTTTGCGAAACTCCTCGCACATGCTGGGCGTCCCGAGCGCAAAAATCTTTTTCGCTGTTGGATATTGCTCCTGGATGTACTCAATCGTGCATTGAGTGGAGGTATAAAGCTGCGACTCATTCGCTTCGATACCGAGGCTCGCCAACTTCGCGAGATAATCCTTAACGCTCTTCGATGGATTGTTGGTCAGGAAGGTGTAACCAATGCCCATGTCGGTTAGCGATTTGAGAAAGGGTTTAGTAAACTCAAACAGGGTCGAGCCTTTGTAAATGGTGCCATCCATGTCCAACGCAAGGTGGCGCAAATTCCGCAACCGATGATTCATGTCTTTAGTTTCGCAGTGCACTTAACGCACTAAGCTCACAGAATGGAGACGACCTTGTCAATGCAGGACTTGTGTTTGGCCTTAAAAGTTGAGGCTGATCTCGCTGAAAGGGGGGGATTTTTGTCCAGAAACCAATCTGCCCGAGCGGACTGTTAGGGGACGGGAGGTATCTGACGACTGAAACGCCGCAAGACAATGCAAAAAGGTGGTCAAAAAGAGCCACTTTTCAGAACTTGCTGATATACAGGGTACTGCAACCGATTCCAACGTTGGAAACGAAATTTTGGTTCTCAAAAAACCGTTTCCAACGTCAGAAACGAATTTCTGGGAACCAAAAAACGGATTCCGACGTTGGAATCGGAAATCTGGTTCTCAAAAAATGGTTTCCGACGTGAGAAACGGAATTTTGGCTCCCAGAAAACGGATTCCCACGTGGGAAACGGATTTTTGGTTCTCAAAAAACGGATTCCGAGCTCGGAAACGGAATTTTGATTCCCAGAAAACGGTTTCCGACGTTGGAAACGCTTTTTTGATTCCCAAAATTTGGATTCTGAGCCGAATTCCTCGATTAGACTTGCCGGAAATCGAGCCCTTGCCTTGGATTAACCACATGGTTCGTCTTATCCTCTTTTTATTGTTAGGCCCCTTCCTCGGAGGCTGCATTTCCGCCGCCCGCCAACTGGAACCGTCCGTCGTCGGACAAGTGAAAGTGGGTGTCTCAACCCGGGTCGACGTGGAACAAACCTTCGGCAAACCTTTTGCACTCGTGACTGATGCCAGCCGCCGGTCTGTCGCTGAGTATTTTTACATTATGGCTTCGCCACCCTCGCCCACACTCAGGCGTTCCATTTTTACCCGGACATTCAGCGTTCTTTACGATCCTCAGGGCGTCGTTGTTAAAACGGTCCAATCCGAATCGAGCAAACCCATCAACAAGGGCGTTGCTGGTTCAAGTATTGGAAATCCTTTTGTGTTGACGGGTTGGATGAAAGGAAAAACGAGAGTTTCGAGCATTACCCAGGCCTACGGACCGCCAGACTTCAAAACACTGACCACGGACGGGCATCTTGTGCTGGGATGGATTTACGCCAGCCGCCCAAAAACGCAAATGACAGGAAGTGTGGAGCGATTTATGACCGTCGTCGATGAGGATGGCGTGGTCCTGGACTTCAAGACGATCGCCGGACCTGAGCGGTACCTTTAGTCCTATTTCTCAACCGGCTTGCCGGCTTTCTTCCAGCCATCGAAGCCGTCATGGAGATCGTATAAATTTTTGAAGCCGATCGTTTCCATCTTTTGACATGCCCGAGCGCTGCGCATCCCGACTGCACAATTGACGAGATACGTTTTGTTCGTATCCAGAGCGCCGATTTTTTCCATGAACTTGCTGCCGTTGATATCGATATTCGTTGCGCCAGGAATGTGACCTTTCTCGAATTCGGCCCGGGTGCGAACATCGATTAGAACGTTGTTCGTGTTGGCGCGCAGCCTATCGTATTCCTCGATGCCGACCTGTTTGACGGTGCTTTTCTTTCCAGGCGACTGATCATCCGCTCGCACGAGAAGCATGGTGAAAACGACAAACGTGGACAGAACCGCTGTAAGAAATCGTTTCATATGAGTCTTCATTTCTGAACGCGCACCGTGCATTGAAAATCGTTCGAATAGTTGCGGGAATCAAGCGCGATAATGTTCTGCTTAAAGCAGAGGCACCTTCACCTCGCCGCCTTCGGGAAGATTGAACCGCAAGATGGCCGCGTTCCCAGAATGATCGACGCGAACTTTCCTGGCGAGTCGAGCGGTTTCTTTCGGCCCAACTTCCACAACCAGAATGGCAATTCGTTCGGCCACGACATCACCCTTTTTGAAGTGCCGTGGTTCTTTCGAGAAAGAACAACAAAGAAGGTCCGAGCAGACGGCCATGCCGGGATGATAACCCGTTGCTGGAATATAGGTCAGCTTGCCGCCTTGGACAGGAATGATTCCGAGACGGCCGTCTACATTTGCCCACGACCCGGAAATGGCGATGGCGTTGCTCGAGTCTTTCCAGAGAAACGGTTGTTCGCCGGCCTCGGAATAAACGATCCGTTTCCCGCCGGTCACGGGATCATTTTCAATGCCGAGAGGAACGCCTTGTTCTTGTGTGATGAGAACGTTGGTTAGAGCGATGACGCGATCCTGATAAACAACGGTGCGGTCACCCAGCGACGTGACGGTAATCGTCTGTTGGAGCTGTCCTCCGTTCAGCAAAAGAACACCGCTCGTTTCGCAACCATGCGCGTTCGTTGTCCAGTTGTGTGAAACGGATTTTGTTTTCGTGTCACCTTTGGGGCTCAACTCAAATGAGCCCACGAAGCCATTTTGGATCGGAGTCGTGAAATCAGGATTGTCATCGTGACCAGCGCCGATAGGAATCAGCATCCCCATGACGTGATTCGTCCACGAGAACGAGAGTAGTTTATTTTCCGTGCGATGCGTAATGACATGAATGCTATCGCGCAGATGCACGCCCGAGAGTCGTTTCGCGGTGTCGCGAGCAGATAGTTCCTTCACGGGACTGCCGAAAATTTTGTGCGCCAAAAATCCGTAAGCGGCTTGTTCGGCACAAATTGCGTGGCGGGTGAATCCAAGTCTCGAACCCGAAACAGCGAGATCGCCTTTGCACATTTCCTGCCACGCACGCATGTATTGCACGTAGACCCGCTCCATTCTTGCCGCCAAAGGATCTTTTTTCCAACTGGCGAGGGAGGCGTACAAATTGATGAAGGGGAGGCCGTGCAATTCCCAATCCATCCCTTGCGGAAACGCTGCTTCACCGCAGGGCAGAATGATTGTCTGGAACATCTGCCAAATATCCAGCAGGTGATGAGTAGCAGCTTGTGGGATCGGACGCCGGGCATACGTGTGTTGCATGGCTGCCTGGGTCATGAAATAGGAACTGCAACCAACGTAAGCCGGATGAAAAAAGCCGTGATTCTCCAGCGTGAAGTCGGGATGTAAATTCGCGCCGGAAAACCATTCGCTCACCGGCCGACCATCGACGAGTGTTTTATCCATCGCATCCTGCGGGGCCGAAAGAGTGTTCATCATGTATTCCTTTGCCTTCTGGTCCCATACCGTTGCATGTGGATGATGAGGAAACATGTTCGCCGCAAGAGAAATGCAGGTCATGTTCCAACCGTTTTCTTCAGCTTTGGTGTCAGACCAACTCCCGCCAGGTGGTTTGACATTTAAGAAACGATCCGTTTCGGAAGCAACGACCCGTTCAATATCCTTTTGCATAAGCGGATCGAGTTCGTCCCAGATCATCCACGATCCGAAGGCTAGCGTTCCCGTCCACATCGCAGATTGCCAGCTGCCACCCCACGGCTTTCCGTCCGTGCACTTCTGGGTACCTGTCACGTGTGTGGAAACAGCGTAATGAATCGCCGCAGTGGCTTTTCGGAGGAGCTCAGTTCGCTCGGCAGGCGGAAGGTTGTTTTCGTATTTCAATAAGGTCCCGGAAGCCAGCACCATTCCAGCGATCGCCCGTATGCCTTCATTCATTTGATCACTTCGGCCAGTTCCCCAGAGTCCACCTTTCGGATCGACCGACCATTCTTTCCAGACGCCGTCGGCATGTTTGCAGCCATCGCGGAGAAGGGTGGTGTAAGTCTTGAGCAACTCCGCTTCTGAAACGGAGCGTATCTTGTACAGCTCTTGCCCCTGCAAGGAACCGACGGACAAAACCAAAACCGTGAGAAGCGCCAGGTGGTACATGCAAATTCCGACGCCGTGACGGCTGACTTTCTTCAATCAGCAGGGACCATGGACGAGGGGAATCCGGTTTGGTGAGTTCGAAACAAACAGCTGCTGGACAATTCATTAACTAGTCCAAAAGTGAGTTTGGCTTTGCGATTCTTTTGTTTTACCTTCCACGTTTCTTGAGATGAAAAAGCTGATCATTACGCTTCTGGTGCTCGCGGGCATCGGTTATGGCGGCTATTACGGCTGGCAAACCTGGCAGGCGCAACAACGCGCGGCCAAGGCTCCGAAACGGCAAAATACCGCGACCCTCGAAGAGCGCGACATTCATTTCTCCGTGCAATCAGCCGGCGACATCGGACCAGCCGATCAAGTTTCTGTCCGCCCCGAAATCAATGGGCGTATTGCAGAGTTGCCCGTGGACATAGGTGACCAGGTTAAGCGCGGCGCTGTTTTGTTTACGCTGAACGACTCCGACCTGCAGAAGGAGCGTGCGCAGCATCTCACCGAGATCGAAGGGGCGAAATTGCAGCTGCAAAAAGCGAAGAGAAATTACGAGCGCTCCAAACAATTGGCCGAAGCCCGATTGATTTCGCAGGAAGTTTTTGACGACGCCAAAACCGATTACGATTTGGCAAACAATAATCTGGAGAAATCCGAAAAGGCTCTCGCGATTGTCGAAGAACAATTGACGAAAACAAAAATTCTCGCGCCATTCGATTGCACGGTTCTAACGCGCCCCGTATCTGTCGGTCAGGCCGTTTCGGGTTCCGGCGGTTTCAACAGCGGCACGGAGGTGATGACCATCGCGAACCTCAATGACATGATTATCAGTGCGCACATCAACCAGGCCGACGTTACACGTCTCAAGGTAAAACAAGAGGTTGAAATCGAAATTGATTCGGTCCCGGGTTTGAAAATGAAAGGCGTGATCGAACGCATTGCCCCGCAGGCCACCGTTAAAAGCAACCTGAAAGGTTTCGATGCGCGCATAGTCATTCGCGATATCGATCCGCGCGTGCGGCCGGGGATGACCGCTAATCTTTCCATCCCTATTATTTCCGAGAAAAATGTGCTGGCCGTTCCGATCGCTGCGGTATTTACGGAAAAAGGCGAACGCTTTGCCTATGTGAAAACCGGAGAAGATATGTATGAGCGCCGAAGTATCCAGATCGGCGTCAGCGATTTGAATTATGTCGAGGTGACGGATGGGTTGGAAGCCGGCGAAGTCATCGCGCTCGAGCCACCCGATAGTTTTGAGGACAAAGCAAAAGGCACGGGCGACAAAAAGCCGGGAAAAGGTGACAAACGCAAAGCCAAGCCCGTGAACGCGGCTTCCGCGAAATAAAATGCCCCTCGTCGAACTGCGCAACGTCAGTAAGATCTATCATCTCGGCGGTGAAGAAATTCGCGCGCTCGATGATGTGTCACTCGACATTGATAGCGGGGAATTCATTTCCATCATTGGCCCATCGGGCAGTGGCAAATCAACGTTGATGCATATCCTCGGCTGCCTCGACAAGCCGACACACGGGACCATCAAACTCGACGGCGTCATGATTCATAACGCGTCGCGGTACGAGTTGGCGCAGATTCGAAATCAAAAGATCGGGTTCGTATTTCAGTTTTTCAATTTGCTGCCGAAGCTGGACGTCCTTCAGAACGTTGAGTTGCCGATGATTTACTCCGGGATCAGTTCGCGCGAACGACGTGAGCGCGCCATGGCGGCGTTGCAACTTGTTGACATGGCCAATCGAAGCCGGCACCGCCCGATGCAGCTTTCCGGCGGGCAACAGCAACGCGCGGCGATTGCGCGGGCTTTAGTGAATAGTCCTCGCATTGTCTTCGCCGACGAACCAACGGGCAATTTGGATTCACGAACCGGGGAAGCGATTCTCGAGCTCTTTCGGAAATTGAGCAGCGAAGGACGAACTATTGCGTTGGTAACACACGATCCTGAAATCGCCGCGGTCACGCCTCGGCGCATTGAAATTCGCGACGGCAAAATTGCGAAGCATGTCGATCCGAGGTTAGCCGGACTGGAGAAATGAATATCTTCAACGCCATCACCGTGGGATTTAAGGAGATTTGGGCGCACAAGTTTCGCTCGGTGCTAACGATGTTGGGAATCATTCTTGGCGTAGCGAGCCTGGTGGCGATGTCGGCGCTGATTAATGGGATGGAAAATGGAATGCGTGAAGCGTTGGTCGCGATCGGCGGTGTGGAACGCATTCGTATTGAGGAACAGGACATCCCAGCCAATCAGGCGCATCTCGCAGACCAGGCTGTTGGCTGTACAATTAATGACGTCTACGCCTTGCAACGCGGTGCACCGTTGTTTCGCAAAATCACCCCGGAAATGCGCGGTCGTGACATGGTGATGACGCGAGCGGGGAAATCTTTTTCGCCATGGAATTTTGCCGGCACGTGGCCAAGTGTGTTGGACATGTACGATCACGAACTGCGCTGGGGCCGCATGTTTAATGAGATCGACGATGATGAGGCTCGTAGCGTCTGTGTCATCGGCAGCGCTACGAGAGATGCGCTCTTCGGATCCCCGGAAGAAATTGGCCGCGAGATCAATCCGGTCGGCGAACAGATCAACATCAAAGGCCAGCTATTCACGATTATCGGAATGTTCAAACATTACGAAAGCGAGATGGATGCAAAGCGTCGGGAATTGGCAAAGCAACAGGCGCAGAACCAAAAAGGCGGCGGACCCGACCGTGATCGCGGCCGTGGTTCCAGTGGAAGGCGTGGTCCAAGTTTCGTCTGGGGTTTCAAAAATTCCACCGTCTACATTCCGCTCAACACGATGTGGATCAAGTTTCGATCGGCAACCGGAACAAACAACATGCCTGATCCGCGTCTCTCGCAGATCAACATGAAGATTCGAGAGATCAACGACTTCGAAGAAGGACTACAGCAGGCGAAAAATGTTTTGATGTTTACTCATCGTGGAATCGAAGACTTTTCCTTTCAAACACAGGAGAATTGGTCTGACCAGATCAATCAGGCCATTCGGAATGCTCGGATGAGTGGCGGTTTTATTGCCGCCATCAGCCTTCTCGTGGGTGGCATCGGTATTATGAATATCATGCTTGCGAGTATCACCGAGCGCATTCGGGAAATTGGCATTCGCAAAGCCGTAGGGGCAACCTACAGCGATATCTTTATCCAGATTCTCGTGGAGAGTGTTGTTATAGCGTTGATCGGTGGCGTTGCCGGCCTGCTGGCCTCTCATGGCATTGTGCAAATCCTTGCGATGATTTCACCAACGGAGAACGCGCCGGTGATCAGCATGGACTCCATGTTGATCGCATTTGGATTCAGCGCGGGTGTGGGCGTGTTAGCGGGTTTGTGGCCTGCGTTTAAGGCGGCAAAGCTCGATCCCATCCAGGCCTTGCGTTACGAGTAGGAAAAGCGATCAAGCCACGGGCTTCGATTCCGCCGCCGTTTTTCTGGAAGGTTCAAACGGCTTTTTAAATACCTCGTTGAAATCGTAAACGTCTTTGAATTCCTCGCGGGTATCCTGTTCCGTCTTGGCCAGAACATTTGCTTCAACCATGTTGAAGACAATTTCGCCAATATCTCCAGAGCTTTTAATCCCCCAGGTTTCCAGCACCATCAAAGCCATCGGACCGTATTGATTGAGGGCATAATCGCGGACACCTTCCAAAAGTTCCTTGCCGCTGACGTGGCGCACCTCGCCTTTTTTGACGAACATTTTTTGAGTGTGATCGAGAGCCTCACGCAAAAACAGATAGGCATCGCGCGTATAACGCGAATCCTTTCCCATGATTTGCTCAATGACTTCTTCGAAATCAACCGTGTTCATCGTTTACCAGATTCCTCAGCTTTCTCTTCTGTCTTCACCGGCATGGCCGGTTGTGCGTTCGCAAGGCGATAGGCTTTCATGGACAGTCCGAGCAAAAACAAGCCGAGCACGATACACAAAATGACCTGCTCCTGCCTGGTCAGCCAGTTCATGTTTCAAATAAATTAACCTAAGCGACCGCAATGTTCACCAGCTTTTTCGGAACAACGATCACTTTCTTGATCGTTTTTCCTTCCAGGAACACTTTCACTTTTTCGGAAGCTTTCGCCGCAGCTTCAAGGTCCGCTTGAGAAGCATTCGCGGGAACTTTAATCACATCACGCAGCTTGCCGTTTACCTGAACCGGGATTTCCAGGGTGTCTTCCACGAGCAACGCAGGATCGAACCGCGGCCATGGCGTATAGGTCAGCGAAGGCTGTTGTTCTCCAAAAGCACCGTTCACTTTTTCCCATAACTCTTCGCTCAGATGGGGTGCGAATGGAGCCAACAACAACAGAAAATCTCGTAATGCTGCGACGGGCTTCGTTTCCCAGGCAATGGCTTCGTTGACGAAAATCATCAACGCAGAAATCGCCGTATTGAAACGCATGCCGTCGAGATCGTCGGTGACCTTTTTGATGGTGGTGTGGAGCGTTTTCAGCTGCGCGGGTGTGGCGGCAACATCTTTGATCGAGGGACTGAGCTGAATGTTCTTCAGCAATTGCTTCAAGCCTTGTGCATCAGCGGTCGTTTCGGCTTGTTCGAATTCCGTTTCGCTCTTTTCATCCACGAACAAGCGCCAAACCCGCCCGAGAAAACGATAGACGCCTTCCACTCCCTTGGTGCTCCATGGCTTTACCATCTCAAGCGGACCCATAAACATTTCGTAAAGACGCAACGAATCCGCGCCAAACTCGGCGAGGATTTTGTCGGGATTTACGACGTTTCCACGACTTTTACTCATTTTAAAACTTCGCGCATCGACGACGAGGGAATGATCGGATTTCAAAACAAAGACAGCGCCACTCTTTTCGACCTGCTCTTCAGAAACTTTGTTGCCGAAGATCTTTTCGCCACTCTTTTTGTGGATTCCGAACATCTTCAGACCAGCGGCGGTTGCTTCTTCGTTGATATCTTTTAATTCCGCGGCGCTGCATGGCTTGCCGTCGGCGTAAGCGAAGGCTGTAAATTCCATTTCGCCGAGGATGAGTCCCTGATTAACGAGCTTGTAGAAAGGCTCCTTCGTTGAAACGCAGCCCAGATCGAAAAGGATTTTGTGCCAAAAGCGCGCATACAACAGGTGCAACACCGCGTGTTCGGTTCCTCCGACGTACAAATCAACCCCCGGCGTCGCACCTGGATTCACGCCGTTCCAATAGGCGTCGGCATTTTTGTTTAAAAATTCAGAGTTATTGCGGGCATCAATGTATCGCAAATAATACCAGCAGCTCCCGGCCCATTGCGGCATGGTATTGGTTTCGCGTATCGAACCATCCGCCAATGCTACCCAGTCTTTGGCCCGCGCCAAGGGCGGTTCTCCCGTCGACGTCGGTTTGTAATCGGTAAGCGACGGAGGCAATAGAGGCAGCGCCGATTCCGGCAACGCTTCATGGTAAAGATTTCCTTTCGAATCCTTTTTCCAAATGATCGGGAATGGTTCTCCCCAATAGCGTTGACGACTGAATAACCAGTCGCGGAGCTTGTAATTGATCGTCTTCTTGCCGAGACCTTTTTCTTCCAACCACGCAGTTATTTTCTTTTTGGCCTCCGGTGTGGGAAGACCATTTAAGGAAATCGTGCCATTCGAGGAATTTACCGCATGGCCATCATCGGTGAAACCTTTCCAATCTTTGCCGGCAGGAGGTTCAACGACCTGGATGACCGCTAACTTAAATTTCTCCGCGAACTCGAAGTCACGCGTGTCGTGCGCAGGAACGGCCATGATGGCGCCTGTTCCGTAACTGGAGAGAACATAGTCCGCAATCCAGATGGGAATTTTCTCGCCGTTCACCGGATTGATCGCGTTTGCGCCGGTAAACACGCCGGTTTTCTCTTTCGCCAGTTCCGTTCGTTCGAGGTCGCTCTTGCTCGCAGCAAATTTCTTATAATCTTCCACCGCAGCTTTTTGATCGGGCGTTGTGATTTCGCCGACGAGTTTGTGTTCAGGCGACAGCACCATATAAGTTGCGCCAAACAATGTGTCGGGACGTGTGGTGAAGACTTCAATCTTGTGGCTGGAACCAGCGACCTGAAATTCAACCGTCGCTCCTTCGCTACGGCCGATCCAGTTACGCTGCATTTCCTTCAACGAATCGCTCCAGTCGATCGTATCGAGGTCCTGCAATAATTTCTCGGCGTAAGCTGTGATCCGCAGCATCCATTGACGCATCGGTTTGCGGACCACCGGGAAACCGCCCACTTCGCTCTTGCCGTCGATGACCTCTTCGTTTGCCAGCACAGTCCCGAGCTCTGGGCACCAATTCACCGGCGCTTCCGAAACAAACGCCAATCGCTTCGAATCGCGATAGGCGCGCTTCTCGTCCTCGGTCTTCAGACTGGACGGATATTCCAGCGTGTCGATCGACTCGGCTTTGTTGGTCTTTGGATTGAACCACGAATTATAAATCTTCAGGAAAATCCATTGGGTCCATTTGAAATAATTTGGATCCGTCGTGTTGACTTCCCGCGACCAATCGTAGCTGAAACCGAGCGCTTTAATTTGCTTCGTGAAATTCGCGACATTCTCTTCGGTTGTTTCGCGCGGGTGTTTTCCCGTTTTTACCGCGTATTGCTCCGCGGGCAGACCGAAGGCGTCCCAGCCCATCGGATGGAGGACATGAAAACCTTTGGAGCGACGATAACGCGCCAGGATATCCGTGGCCGTATAACCTTCCGGATGACCGACATGGAGTCCCGCGCCGCTCGGATACGGAAACATGTCGAGGATATAAAACTTTGGCGGCAACGCATCCGCGCGAGCGACCTGGTTCTCCAGGCCATGGCGTTTCGCGAAAGGATGGCCAGCGGGAAGTTTCTCGTCAGGATTGAAAGCGCGAAAGGTTTCCTGCTGCTCCCAAAAAGCCTGCCACTTGGGTTCGATAAGATGAAACGGATACTGTCGGCGCATAAAGCGGTGGATAATGCGAAAAGGCCATTACTTCAGCAATGTCTAAACGTAGACCCCGAGCATCGCCCTCGCCACCCGCATGTAACATTTCGGTGACGTTCGATTCCGGGGATTGACGAACGTCCCGGCTTCAGTCTTTCTTGAAACCTTGAATTCCACGACAGAAATCGACAAATCGTCTCCCCTTCGCGTCGCGGGAAAATTCACCCCAGACCAGAAGCTTGTGCTCTGGGTGTTGTGGTTGACGTATGGATCGTTTTATTTCTGTCGAACCAATCTCGGAATCGCTTTGCCGGGACTAAAAGCGGAACTCGGTTACACCAACGGGCAAATGGGGACCGTCCTGATGTCCCTGAAGCTCGCGTATGGCATCGGGCAGTTTGTCAACGGACAACTGGCGGAACAGCTGCGACCGCGACGTCTCCTCGCGTTCGGTCTGCTGGGCACCGGGCTATTGAATATTCTTTTCGGTTGGGCGACCAGCCTTTACTTCCTCACGTTTGTCTGGGCTTGCAATGGTTACATTCAGTCCCTCGGTTGGCCCCCGACCATGCGCATCGCCGCCAATTGGTTTCCGGTGGAACAGCGCGGGCGAGCCATCGGGATAATTGGAACAGGCTACCAACTCTGCGGCGCATTGGTATTTGTGGTCGCTGGTTGGGCTGCCGACAAATTTGGATGGCGCGGAGCCCTGTATATCCCGGCGTTCATCGTCACGGCCAGCGCCATTCACATGATGTTCTTTCTAAAGGACTCGCCGCCCGAAGAAACCGAGCGCACCTCGACGAAACACCGATCCGGAATCGATTTTTCGGCCGCATGGAAAAATATATGCCTCACTCTGTCCAATCCCGGCCTGTGGCTGGTTGCGGTCGCGCTTTGCCTGCTGGATGCGTGTCGCTACGGCTTTACGGACTGGGGCGTGACGCATTTGAAAGAAGTGCATCACGACTCAGTTGAAACGGCCGCGTTTAAATTCGCCGTCCTGCCTTTTGGCGGAATTTGCGGGACGCTTTTTGCCGGTTGGGTAACGGATAAGTTTTTCAAGGGCCGCCCTGCCCCGGTCATCTGCGTTCTGCTTTTCGCGCTGGGTTTCGCGGCCCTGGTCTACGACCATGTTATCCATTGGGGGATCGCGGCCTCCACGCTCAGTCTGTTTATCGTGGGCTTTTGTATTTACGGACCGCAGGTGCTTCTGGTGGGAACATTGCCGATCGACCTGGCGCGCGGGAGAACCGCGGCCGCCGCCGCTGGCTTTGTGAATTTTATGGGGGCCATCGGCTCCGCTGCCGGTGACAAAATTACCGGCCATCTGGCCCAGGATTACGGATGGCAGTTTGCGGTCCGTTTTTGGTCTGCCTGCGGATTTGTTGCGGCAATTGTTGTTGCCTGTTTGTGGAACGTGGGGAAGACGAAATCTGTCGCCAACGATTAATCAGGGGGATCGAGCGATTGCTGTTCTCCGTCACGCCGCCGAAATTGCGACGCCGTTGTTTTTCTCCATGGCCGTGGCGTAGAAGCGGGGAAGGAGCCGCGGGCGATTTTTGGCGAGATTTCCGGAATGGAAAAGAGGTCCAAACGGTTCCGGACAACCGCGTCAAAGTAACCGGAAACGATGGACGTTTTTTGACGTGTTTTCCAAAGTGTT
>CBHTTJ010000069.1:0-26039 GCA_966095605.1 uncultured bacterium
GGTGTCTCGTTTTGAGAAATAGTTTTTCCATCAACAACGATTTGTCCGTGGATGATGTAGTCTCCCGTTGCTAAATCCCCGGGTACATAAAAGGCCAGTTTCTTTCGCCATGTTTTGTAATAGCGAATTTTTGGGATGATTATTTCTTGTCTGCCAAAAACATTCCCGAGTCCTTTCGCATCCCGGATTTCAGCAATTAACGTTGCACCTTGAAGATCTTTAAAAGTGTCGTCGTCATTTACAATGTGGGCGTACGCATTTAGAGATGTGCCTGCATAAATGTTGGGCGTCCACATTTCCCAACTCAGCAACACTGGCGAGTAGGAGGTTGCCAGTTGTTCCATGGCCGGCTTCGTTCTCATGTGTTCAAATGAAGTGATCCCTGACCAATTATAGAAAAACGTCGTGAACGGCATGATGCCGCAGAGATGTTTGTTAGCTTCGCGCAATCGTCGGAAGGATTCCGTTGCCTGCTTCACCATGAAACGCTGATAGGTCAAGGCATCATCAATTTGATTCGTTGAATGCCCAGTCCAATTTAATTGTGCGGCAAGCTGGCGATTCATGAAAACGTTGTAATCACCGCGCGGACCAGTGTAGTTCCCAACGCATTCCGTAAATGTTATCGGCTGATTCCTTTTGGGGTCCCCAAAGAGATTTTTGTTCCGCAGATTGTAATACGTCAGAAAGGTGTTGTAGTACCAGCCCCAATACCTGTGCGCATCTTTCACATCACCTTCGCGGCCCTCTCCGTAGCCGGCGTTGCCAATGTAAAGCCGCGTGGAGTCCCACCTTTTCAAATCATCACAGGCTCGCGTGAGAAATTCGTGGAACGTCCTGCCGCGACTCCCCGAAGTCGGCAGTTCATTCGAAAGAATTGAAATCATAATGCTGGGGTGGCGCGCATAACCTTCGAACAATTCCTTATACGCAGTGATGCTCGCCTGGTAATCCTCGGGCAGACTTTTCTTGCCGAATTTCGCTTCAAGTGGCGCGCCATAGTTTCCCTGGAACAGCATCATCCCTAACTCATCGCAAACATCGAACCAAACCTGAGATTGTTCCGGCAAACGAATCGCGTTCACATGCTGGCTTTTGAGGTAACGAACGTAAGACTCTGCGAAAACGCGTGTGTTACCGACGGCATCCGGAATAGTTCTACCGGGCGGATTGATGGCTACGCCGCGAAGAAAAATACGTTTTCCGTTCAAGACGAATTGGCCGTCGCGATTTTCGAACGAACGAAAACCAAAGCGCACGGATTTAAACGCATTTGTTTCGCCGTTTCGTTGCGCGCTGATTTTTAACTTATAGAGATTGGGTTCTGACGGACTCCACAGTTTCGGTCTGAGGTTCTCGATCGTTCGGGTAATCGAAACAACCCCTCGCGGAGGCACGCTGAGATCAGGAAACGTTCCTGCCCACAATGGATGGTTTTCGGAATCGACAATATCCGCACTGATTTTGATTGGCCCGGTGCCTTCTTGCGCAATAAATGTTGCTTCGACGCGAACTTTGTTTGTCCACGCAAAGGGAATCAATTTTTGGATTTCGGCTCCCGCGAGTTTCCCGGCAAAAATTGTCAGGGCAACAGCAAGAAACGTCGGCAGGCGCCACGTGCGGATAAGACGCATGTCGTATTAGACGCGACCGCCGCGTCGCAGGTATCAGGCGGTTAACGCCTTGACCGTTGTTTCCAGGCTGGCGACATCGGTGACGTTCAGCATCTGGGCATTTTTATCAATCCGCTTCATAAAGCCACTCAACGCTGAGCCGGGTCCGAGTTCAATGAAGCGGGTAAACCCCTGCGCCAGCAAATAACGCATTGAATCTTCCCAGCGCACCGATGAAGTTACCTGTTCGACGAGGCGGGAATGAATCTCCGCGGGTGTCGTGTGCGGCAACGCGGTGACATTGGAAATTGATGGAACAGCAGGGTCGTTCGTCGAAACTTTCGAGAGCATCTCGCGCACTTTCGGTTGCGCGCTGGCCATAAGCTTCGAATGATAAGCACCAGCCACCGGTAATGACACTGCGCGTTTTGCGCCTTTGGCTTTCGCCGCTTCACATGCCTGCGCAATTTTATCGGCTTCACCGGAAATCACGATCTGACCCGGACAATTCAAATTCGCCATTTCCACGCCGGTGGCCGCGCAAACTTCTGCCGTGGCCTTTTCATCGAGCCCCAACAACGCCGCCATTCCGCCGCGGGTTACTTCACACGCTTCCTGCATAAAACGCCCACGTTGCCGCGCAATGCGTAACCCGTCTTCAAAGTTGAACGCGTTGGCCGCCGTCAATGCCGTCAATTCCCCGAGCGAAAGCCCTGCCGTGGCATCAAAGCGGAATCCCGGCACACGTTCTTTCAGTAATTCCAGGGCAATCCAGCTGACGGTGAAAATGCCGGGCTGACAATTTTCCGTTTTTGTCAGTTCCGCTTCCGGGCCGTTGAAGCAAACGTCGGCGAGGTCGTAGCCGAGCACTTCGTTTGCTTTGGCGAAAATGTTTTTGGCGGCAGGGAATTGCTCGGCGAGGTCTTTACCCATGCCGACGTATTGCGCACCCTGACCAGCGAATAACAAAGCGGTTTTGCTCATAAAGTCGCGCGAATAAACACGAATTAATGCATCCAGAAAAGAAAATAGAAAGCGGACTATTGATTGGCCACCTTCAACATCTCTCGCACATCCACAGCTTCCATTCCGGCGGAACGGATCGCCTGCATGCCGAGGTCCGTGTCTTCGTAGCCACGACAAAATTGCGGAGCGACACCGATGCGGCGCGCGGCCTCGAGGAAAATATCCGGGGCGGGCTTCTGGCGGCGCACATCTTCACTCGTCACGATGGCGTCGAACAGGTTGCGAATCTTTAAATGATTTAAAACTTTTTCGATGATGTCCCGGGTGCCGCCGGAGGCAACAGCCATGGGAATTTTGCCATAGTTTTCGTGCGCAATGGCGACAACACATTCGATCGGACCAACGTGATCCAACGTCTTGAGGTAAGCTTCTTCTTTTTCTTTTGAGACAGCAATCGGGTCCAGGGTGATACCTTGTTCTTCCCCGAGCATTTTCAAAATGTCCCGTGATGGAACGCCGCCGAGCGCGTAAAAACGATCTTCCGGAAAATGCAGCTTGTGGCGCTTGGTAATCACCTGCCACGCACGCCAATGCATCGGCATGGTATCAGCGAGAGTTCCGTCACAGTCAAAAACGATTCCTTTAATCATGGGACAAGTTTCTTTGGTTGTTGTTACTGGCTTAGGACTTCAACGCCGCGAGCTTTTCATTCAGATCATTCACCATCAAAGGTTCAATCACCCCGTCCAGTTCCCCTTCGATGACTTGCGGCAGATTATAAAGCGTAAGTTCAATCCGATGATCCGTTACGCGGTTCTGTGGAAAATTATAAGTGCGAATGCGTTCGTTGCGTTCGCCGGTGCCGACCTGTGCTTTGCGGTGTGCCGCGTATTTCGCATTTTCCTCGGCGATCTTTGCTTCCAGCAGACGCGAGCGAAGCACTTTCATCGCTTTTGCCTTGTTCTTGATTTGCGAACGCTCGTCCTGACACCGCACTTCAATTCCGGTTGGCTTGTGAAAAACGCGCACGGCTGAGTCGGTCGTGTTGACACCCTGCCCACCGTGACCGCCGGCTCGGCAGACGTTAATTTCCAGATCTTCCGGTTTTATTTCGATGTCTACTTCTTCTGCTTCCGGCAAAACGGCAACAGTGCAAGTACTCGTGTGGATGCGTCCGGAGGCCTCCGTGGCGGGAACACGCTGCACGCGATGAACACCGCTCTCGTATTTCAAACGTTTGTAAACATCTGTTCCCGTCACGCTAAAAATGACTTCCTTGAAACCACCAAGGTCTGAAGGACTGGAATCCATGGCTTCGACCTTCCACCCCTGCGCTTCGGCATAACGGGTGTACATGCGATAAAGGTCTGCGGAAAAAAGCGCCGATTCATTGCCACCGGCACCAGCCCGGATTTCAATAATGGTATTGCGCGAGTCGCTCGGGTCCTGCGGGACGATGCCCTTATAAACTTCCTGCGCCAGCCTGGCTTCCTCAGCCTCCAGGCGTGCCACTTCTTCCCGGGCCATTATGCCCATCTCGGAATCGGAAGGCTCACTTGCGGCGAGTTGCCGGTTCTCTTCCAGTTCCTTGAACACTTTCAAATAGACGTTCCCGGCGGCGACGAGGTCCTTCATGCGCGAATATTCGCGCGACATCTCCTGCGCCTTCAGCGGATTGTCAAAAGCCTTCGGATCGCTTAACGCCGCTTCAATTTCGGCGAAACGATTCTGGGCTTTTTGAATGTGTGGCAGGAGATCCATAGCGATTTACGATTTTCGATTTGCGATTGACGAACGAATCGCCAGAGGCGGGGTCGATCAATTGGCAATCGTAGATCGAAAATTCCGGGGCACGCAAAAAAGCAACCGCCCGCAAAAGCAATTTGCTTCGGCGGGCGGTGCTTTGAAATCGGATGCTACTTCTTTTTCTTCTTGTTCGCAGCTTCGGCGGCGGCAGCTTGCGCGGCCTGGGTCTTCGCCATGCGCTGTTGGAATTTATCCACGCGACCAGCGGTATCGACGAACTTCTGCTGACCGGTGTAGAACGGGTGGCACATATTGCAAATACCAATGATCGTGGTCTTCTTGACCGAACGAGTCTTGATCACGTTGCCGCAGGCGCAACGGATTTCCGCGTCCTGATAATTCGGATGAATGTCAGCTTTCATAAAAGGGCGGAAAACTTAGCAGTCTTCGGACAAATGACAAGGGGAAATTATATGATGCCAGGAGAACGGTAATACACTTTGGCGACCAAACACCCCTTTTTCAGCGGACCGAAAGGTCAATGGCCGCTTAGGCTGTCTTTGCCAACAAAGCGGCTGAAACGCCTCCGTTAACGTTATTTTACACCAAACCTGGGGCGAATCTCACCATCCAGCCTCGCTCGCAAAACGAACCGTTCCAGGGGATTTAGAAACGGAACCCGTTTGTCACGTGGTATTTGCTTTGCCGATTTAGTTGGAAGGGGCAGAGCAACCGACACGCCTTTTACGGGCGGATCATTATCCTCCTCTAATAAGACTCTATCTTCCTTCGCCAAAGTGTAGATAAAAACATTCCGCGCCGCGGCTTCGCTACAGTCGTTCAACGCCATGTAACCCTGAATGAACCGTTCTTCATTCATTCCTTACCTAAATGATTACAAATTGCTGCACTACGATTCTTTTTCCCCTTTGTTTTTCACTTCGCATTTCTTGACGTACCTCTGCTGCTCATTTGTCCTGCAATATTCGCGAACAACTCGCCAACCCACGCCGAGCTGATTTCAGTCTTTGCGTCGAATCTCATCCGGTATGAGCGCTCAGAACCATTGGTTTCAGTGGGGCTCCGCAATCATCCTCGCCTGCAGCGTGGCCACAAACAGCCGCGCCATTGAAGCAATCAAAAACAGCGAGTGCCTGGAATGTCATTCAGATAAGACACTGACGAAAACGAATGAGAATGGGGCAACGATTTCTCTTTTCGTCGACGAAGTTAGATTCAAAGGCTCTGCTCATGGAACTAATTCGTGCGTCAGTTGCCATTCAGACCTGACCACGAAACATCCCGACGACAATCTCGCCGCGAAGCCTGTGGCTTGTTCCAAATGCCATGAGAAACAATCAGAAAGTTACAACGCCAGCGTTCATGGTCTTGCGTGCAAGACTGGAAAACCGGGTTCAGCCACGTGTGTGGATTGCCACGACACCCATGAAGTCTTGCCTCCTTCCTCACCGCAATCGCCGTTGCATTTCTCGAACCTGGCAAAGACTTGCGGCGAATGTCACGAAGAGGCCGGGCGTGATGTCGCGGTGAGTGTGCACGGAAAAGCCGTGGCCAAAGGCAGCCGCGATGCAGCGACCTGCACCGATTGCCACTCCGAACACAAGATTGAAAAACTCAAAGACGGATCGTCGCAAAAGATTTCCGGTGAAGTCTGCGGCAGGTGTCACGCCTCGGAACGGCTGAACACGAAATACAATATGCCGAAAGATCGCGTGAAAACGTTCTTCGAAAGTTATCACGGCCTGGCAGGGCAATATGGGTCGACGACCGCCGCCAACTGCGGAAGTTGTCATGGGTTTCACAAAATCCTTGCGTCCACTGATCCAAATTCAACCATCCATCCCGCTCACCTCGCTGAGACGTGCAGGAAGTGCCATCCCGGCACCAGCGAAAAATTCTCGCAAAGCAGAGTGCACGTTGACGCAACCACCGCCGCCGCTGGCGACGTTGGGGGACAAATTAATGCGGGCGTCCGAACGATTTATCTTTGGCTGATAGCCGTTGTGATTGGCGGCATGTGTCTCCACAACGGATTGTTATTTTGGAGAAAAGCCCGCGCTCGCTATCGTGCCGCCCCTCGACAAATTGAGCGCATGACGGTTTCACAACGTATCCAACACGCTGTTCTCGTCTTTAGCTTCCTTGTTCTGGCCATCACCGGTTTTGCCCTGAAATTTCCGGAGTCATGGGTCGCTCGCGCGATGGGTTCCAACGAGGCCTTCCGTAGTTGGTCCCATCGCGTTGCGGGGATAATCTTGCTCGGCATTTGCGCTTACCACGTCGTTTACCTGATGATGACCACGACGGGTCGGAAGCTCGTTCGCGATTTTCTGCCACAGAAAAAGGACATCAACGACGTCATTTGCAATTGCCTGTATTTAGTAGGTATTCGGATCGAAAAACCAAAATTTGCGCGGTTCGGTTACGCAGAGAAAGCGGAGTATTGGGCGCTGGTGTGGGGAACGATCATTATGGGTGGAACCGGTCTGATGCTTTGGTTCAAAACAGGCGTAACCAACTACATTCCGCGTTGGGCTTTAGACGTCGCTACCACAATCCATTACTACGAAGCCATCCTGGCCTGTCTCGCCATCGTGGTGTGGCATTTTTATCACGTCATTTTTGATCCAGACGTTTACCCCGCCAATTTGGCCTGCCTGGATGGTAAAGTTTCCGAGCATTGGCAGGCGGAAGAACATCCTTTGGAGCAACTGCCGGGTTCGCACGCGCCCACCGACCATCGGGCGCATGATGAACCCAGGCCGCAATTTGATTTCACAATCTGATTTTTCCGCAGCGCTTACCCTCTTTTGCTATGGCACCACAAGAAATGTAATGGCTCGGCCAATCTTCGCGAAGCCAACCCGTCACTTGCCCGATACTTTCTTTCCATCGTTTCGACCAATTTGGAAATGCATCGAATTTTATGAGTAAGAAAGGCGTGCTCTTAGTCAATCTTGGGTCCCCGGATTCACCGTCGGTTCCAGACGTGAGAAAATATCTCCGCGAGTTCCTGATGGACGGACGGGTTCTGGATACACCTTGGCCGATCCGGTTCGGCGTAGTGAACTTTGCCATTTTGCCCAAGCGCCCTAAAGAATCGGCTCACGCCTACCAGAGCATTTGGACTCCCGAGGGCTCGCCTCTGATTGCGATCAGTAAAAATGTAAAAAGACTTCTGCAGAATCGCCTCTCCATTCCTGTGGAATTGGCGATGCGATATCAGAATCCATCCATTGAAGATGCGATCAACCAATTGCATTACGACGGGGTGGAAGAGCTTTTTGTAATTCCTTTGTTTCCGCATTACGCGATGTCGAGTTACGAAACTGCTGTGGAACGCGTGAAGCAAGTGGCCTCGTGGCAAGCGCCCTGCATGCGCATTTCTGCGCAGCCGCCGTATTATAACGATCCGGATTATATCAAGGCCCTCGTGGCAAGTGCGCGCGACCTGTTGCAGGGTGGCTACGATCATCTTCTGTTCAGTTTTCACGGCGTCCCAGAGCGGCATATTCGCAAATCCGATCCCACTGCCTGTCATTGCTTGAAAGTCAAAAATTGCTGTGAAGTTCCCAGCCCGGCGCACGCGACCTGTTATCGCGCCCAATGTTTCCAAACCATGAAAGCCTTCGTGAAAGAGGCTGGCCTGCCGGAAGGGAAATTTTCCGTCGCATTTCAATCGCGGCTTGGCCGCGACCCCTGGCTGAGTCCTGCGACTGATACGGAGCTGGAACGCCTGGCCAAGGCAGGTGTAAAAAAGATTCTCGTGATTTGTCCGGCTTTTGTTTCTGACTGCCTCGAGACGATTGAAGAAATTGGCATGCGCGGTCGCGAAACCTTCCTGGAAGCCGGCGGTTCAGATTACAGGATGATTCCGTGCCTGAACGACCATCCGCTGTGGATCAGCGCCTTGGAAAAAATGGCCCATCGATTCATCGAAAGCCCCGAGGCCGACGAGGAGAAGAATTTCAACGTCGCAGCCGCCTAATTCCTGCTTCAATAAAAGGGCCGCCCGGTTTCCCGGGCGGCTTTGTCTTTGCTGTCGCGGCGCCTCTGATTGCCGCATCTGTTTTCATCGGCGATGTTCAAAACCATCGCGATGGATCGCAATTACTGGGTTGTGATCATCGTTTTTTCCGAGTAGGCGCTTTCACCACCGTTGTTCAAGGCCGTCACTACGATCTCGATAGTTGAGTGCGCTGGGAGGTTCTCGATGCTGAAATCGAGATCAGCAGGCGAGCCGACAGCAACGTAGTCGTCATCGGTGCCATGCAGTTTCTTGAATACGCGGTAATACTCCGCGCGAGCAGCCGCATCCCACTTCAACGCCACCGCGTTCGGCCCAATCAGGATTGCTGAAAGGTTCGAGGGTGCATCCGGAGTTGCTTGCAGGCCCGGGATATTGAACCCAAACGAAAGCCAGCGTCCGTCAAAAGGATCCAGTTGCATTTCCAATTCCTTGATGACGTCACGCAAACGCTTTCGCAGTTGAGAGGCTGCTTCATCGCGCTGGTCTTTCAGGTTCTGCACAATTCCCTTCTGGGCATTCACCGCATTTTTGGCGGCGTTGAGCTGATCATACAAGAGCTGTGCCTGAGCAGCCGTAATCCCGATCGGCGCATTTTCCCGCGAAGGATTCGTGAGATAAAACGCCTTGTAGGCTTGCAGCATCGGAAGCAGCTCCTCTGCTGTGAACGGCACGCCGATTGAATCATTGGTAAAACCAAGGATGTCAAATGCCTCTGAATACACGGCGCCAAAGATCGGCTTCATCATGTCGCGACCCAGTGTCAGAAACAGGCGGACGGTCATGATCACCGACAGTAGCACTGCGCGGCAATCGGCAAGAACGACCTTGCCTTGCTCGTGATTGTTGCGCGTTGTCGTTAACGCGTCGGTGTCTGCGCCGATGTTTGCGGCGGTATTCACCACCAGTGATACATCCAGGGCTTCGTTTTCAGCAGCGCCTTTGACTTCGGCGGCTGCATTCAACAATTCCGGAATGCTTTTTGTTATCGGATTATCCATAACTTTGTTCTTTCTTGTTTTGTCTTCGAGTTGAGGCCGGTAACAGATCAGAAAACAGTTCGGATCCGTCATCGGCGCGAGCAACATGCCCGCTGGAGAGTTCCATCCAACTCATCGGACGTTTCTCTTACTGCCACTTTTAACCAAGGTTCACCCTCAGTCTCATGTGTTTGCGATCGGCGTTTTCACGCTGCCCGCACTTCACGAAGCGCATCGCTGTCAGCCACAGACATCAAAAACGTGCCTGTCAGGCCCGCGACTGCTGCGGGGTTTCTACGTCCGCAGCGGTCTTCGTGTATCCGAAGGAGCGACTCGCGCTCCATCGAACGTTTATGTTCATCACATAAAATCTTTTTCGACATAAGGACACGCTTTGGGGACAAGCCGTGTCCTCCCCTTGACAAGGCCGTCGTTATTGATCCGAAACGGTGAAATTTTTTTTCGTCACTGCCCCGTTTTTAGTTCAGTAAAAAACGGTTTTTCATTCGTTTCGCGTAACCGTCCTGTCCATTTTGGACTTTGTTCCCCCATCGGCCTGTCGCGATCGAACAGGCCATGTTATTTCAGAAAGGCGGGTGGTTACATAAGGTCAAACTTTGGGGACAAATCGTGACCTCCCCCTTAGATCCTTGATTTTATTGGTTGGAATTGATGTAAAATTTTTCGTTTTTTCCCTTTTTTGAGGCATAAAAATCCCCCGGAAAACGAAATTTTTTAAAAAAATGATCTGACATCTTCGTTCAGTGGAGATTTTTTGAAGGTCGCTCGCGAAATCCATGCGACTTCCATCTGTGCCAGATTCGGTACCCGAAAACAAAACGTTGGCGGATGAATCGTTTTTAAAGTTAAAGCGCCTGCCGGTGATGTCTAATGGAGCGAAAACGTTCTGAAGCGGGCATAAAAATCCACTAAACCCAGCCTTTTTTGTGACGCAGAAATAATTTTCCGGCGCTGGAATTTTTAAAAAACGTCACAAAAAAGTCATTCCAGTGCCGGAAAAAGCAAAAAGTGCCGCAAAAAGAGTTTTCCAGCGCCGATTGGTGTCTTTTGCTTCACGAAAAAAGCATGTCAGCGCAGGAATGTCTTTTCCGTGAACCAAAAGACACGAACCGGAACCAGAATGAGTTTTTTGTAGCGCAAATTTCCCATTCCGGCGCCGGAAAATCTTTTTTGCGTCGTAGAAAAGGGCGGTTCTGTTGAAACCTTCAGGCTGCCTGGCGCAGAACGGGTTCGACAAAAATCATTCCTGCCAATTGCGTGCTGATCGCCAGACGCGCATTGCAGACCTGGCAGATGATGTTGTTCTGACTGATAATCGGTTTGACGATCTGTTCTTCGCAAAAGCCGATCTCCCGCAAACGCTGCGACATGTCATCCGGAGCGCGGAGTTGTTTGATGCGGACCGCCATGCCGGCCCGGATCAGATTGAGAGGGCAAAGGACCGGGCAATTAGCGGATGAACTAGAGACGGCGTTCATAAGATTGTCATAAGGCTGCCAGAACCACGGAGAGTCACTACACGCCTGCTATCCGTTCCTTTGCATTTCTTGTTGTGAGAAAATTCGGTTCCGGTCGATTTCGGCCTTCAGTCCAGGCTTCACCTCATTTGTGCAGAGTCTGCCAAAATCGACGGCACAACTGGGGGTGAATTTTCGCCAAGCATTGGTTGGTGCGATTTCAGAAACGATCTAAGCTGCTACTGAGATTGCGAGGGTCAGGTAGAGGGAGACAAGAAACGCAATCTGAGGAACGTCGGGCCTGAGCTCGTCACCAACAAGTAAAAGAAAAGCTGGTTGAAACCTCGGACCCGACGACTTCCCCCCAGGGCTCACTTCTTCGATTGGAAAACCGACGGCTCACCCATCGTTGTATCTGCCGATCACAAAAAAGGGTCAGCTTTCGTCAACGTTCGGGAAGATTCCGACCGCGGTTGTGACAAATTAGGAAACAATCAAAATGAAAATTGTTTCCGCCGCCGAAGCCCTCTCAAAACTCGCCAATGGCATGCGTGTGTTCATTGGATCGGGTTGCGCCACGCCACAACTTCTCGTTCAAGCCCTTGGAGAGCGGGGACCCGAGCTTTATGACGTCGAGATCATGCACATTCTTACGTTTGGCGAAGCTCCCTATGCCAGGAAACAGTTACTCGCCAATTTCCGGCATAACGCATTTTTCATTGGACCGAATGTGCGCGGAGCAATTAACGAAGGGATCGCCGACTACACACCCATTCTTCTCAGCGAAGTTCCAGCGCTCTTTCGACAGAAGAAAGTGCACCTCGACGTGGCGTTAATCCAGGTGAGCCCGCCAGACCGTCACGGGTTCTGCAGCTTTGGTGTCTCGGTGGACGTCGTAAAGGCAGCCGTCGAAAGCGCTGCTTACGTCGTGGCCGAGGTGAATCCGAATATGCCGCGAACCCTCGGCGACAGCTTTGTGCATGTGGATCAAATCGACGCGTTCGTCGAAAGCACGCTGCCCATCCTGACCCATGGGGTTCCAGTTCTTTCGGAAGAAGCAAAGAAAATCGGGGAATTTGTCGGCTCACTCATAGACGATGGATCGACCTTGCAGACCGGCATCGGAGAAATTCCCAGCGCTGTTGTTGCCTCATTAATGGATAAAAAAGATCTCGGTATGCACACGGAGATGTTTACCGAAGCTTTGATTCCATTGATTGAGAAAGGGGTCCTGAACTGCCGCCTTAAAACGTTGCTGCCGGGGAAGATCGTGACCTCATTCTGTTTTGGCACGCCGAAGCTCTACAGTTATATCCATGACAATCCGTTCTTTGAATTTCGTCCGACGGAATTTACCAACGACCCTTTTCAAATTGCCCGCAACCGTCGCATGGTCTCGATCAGTTCCGCCATCGAAGTGGACCTGACCGGCCAGGTCTGTGCGGATTCAATCGGGGATCGTTTTTACAGTGGATTCGGCGGACAGCTCGACTTTATGCGCGGCGCCGCGCGAAGTGAGGAAGGAAAGCCGATCATCGCGTTGCCCTCGACGACTTCTGACGGAAAAATTTCGCGGATCGTTGCGCGGTTGAACCCTGGCGCAGGCGTCGTCACGACGCGCGCCGACGTCCATTACGTCGTGACCGAATATGGAATCGCTTACCTACACGGAAAGAGCGTACGCGAACGGACCCTGGCGTTAATTCATATCGCCCACCCGAAATTTCGCGACGAACTGATGCGTGAAGCGCGGGAGCGGCACCTGGTTCATCCCAACCAGATCTCACTGCCTCCGGGCCTTCAACCGTATCCAAAGAAATACGAATCAACGGGAACATTTAAGAAAGGAGTCGAAATCGCATTTCGTCCGATTCAACCCACTGACGAAGGGTTGCTCAAAGAATTGTTCTACTCACATTCGGAGCAAACGATTCTGCATCGCTATTTCACATTGATTCGTCATTTGCCACACGAGCAAGTGCAGAAGCTGGTGACCCTGGATTATCACAACGATATGGCATTGGTGGGTTTGATACCCTGTGAAGGACGCGAACGCATGATTTGTGTTGGCCGGTATTTCCGCGATCCCGCGACCAACAACGCTGAAGTCGCGATTACGGTTCACGACGATTTCCAACGCCGAGGCATCGGAACGTTTCTCCTGGAACGGCTCATGCAGATTGCCTGGGAAAATGGAATCAAAGGTTTTACCGCCGATGTCATGGCCGACAATCACGGCATGCTCAGGCTCTTCCACAAAGTTGCGGACGACATGGAAAGTAAACTGGAAGCCGGTATCTACCACATCCGGTTTAAACTAAAACAGCCACCGGTCGGCCAAAAACCGCAAAAGCCTCAACGCCCACGGAGAAAAGCCAGGGTGAAAGAACTTGCTTCAACACACTGACGCGATTGATTGCCGCTACGAATTGTCGCGCATCACCTTGCGTCGGGGGTGCGCAAAAATGGAAAAGGGTTTGGCAAAGGACGGTAAGCGGCAGCGTAGAACCACCTCTACCTTTTGAGCATCGATGGAGTCAGTTTTACAACCAACCGCCTCGCCTTCCGCGAAGGCGAACGAAAGCGAATCGTGTTATCACTGCGGAACGCCCTGCAGCAGCACGATCTTGCGCGGCGAAGAGAAAGCCTTTTGTTGCCAGGGCTGTCTGACTGTTTTCCAGATCCTGAATGAGAACGGGTTAACAGATTTCTATAATCTTTCTGAAAATGCAGGCGTCCGCGTGAAGGCGAATGGTGGATCGGACGAATTCACTTTCCTCGACCAACCCGGTGTAAGGGAGCGGCTTGTGAACTTCTCTGATGGAAAAACGACGCGTGTCACGTTTCACGTTCCCGCCATCCATTGCATCGCCTGCGTTTGGCTGTTGGAGAATCTATTTCGGTTGAAACCAGGGATCGGCTCCTCTTCCGTCCAATTTCCTCGCAAGGAAGTATCGGTGTACTTCGAAAATGAAAAAGTGAAGCTGAGCGAAGTCGTTGGTCTGCTCGCGTCGCTCGGCTACACGCCCGATCTAAAATTGTCGGATCTGGATTCCGCGGAACCAAAAATCTCTCGCCGGCTTTGGCTGCAACTTGGTGTGGCTGGTTTTGCGTTCGGCAACATCATGCTCTTTAGCATTTCTTCCTACCTCGGCCTGGACGTGGAGCATTTTCAAAAGCTCTTCGGTTATCTCAGTTTTGCCCTGGCGCTTCCGGTTTTTGTGTATAGCGCGGGAGATTACTGGAAAACAGCGTGGATCAGCGCACAACGTAAGTTGCTCACGATCGAAGTCCCAATTGCCGCCGGCATCATCGCGATCTTCGCGCAAAGCGCTTACGAAGTGTTCTCCGGGCGCAGCGAGGGATATTTCGATTCACTCTGCGGCCTCATTTTTTTCCTGCTGTGCGGAAAGTTGTTTCAACAAAAAACCTACGATCGGCTCGCGTTCGATCGAGACTACAAATCGTTCTTCCCTTTGTCGGTCAGCAAGGTCAACCAGGGCAAGCCCGAGCGAATTTCCCTCTCGCAATTGGCCGTCGGCGACCGCTTGCTGGTGCGGAATGGAGAATTGATTCCAGCGGATTCGACGTTGCTGCAGGGGCCTGCTTTGATCGATTACAGCTTCGTTACCGGTGAGTCAGAACCGGTTGAAAAAAAGTCTGGCGATTATATTTATGCGGGTGGCCGGCAAATGGGTTCGTCAATCGAAGTGGAAACCGTCAAAGGAGTGTCGCAGAGCTATCTGACTTCCCTTTGGCATCAGGCCTCATTTCGAAAAGAAAAAGGGGAAACGATTGATACCCTGACGAATGTTTACAGCTATCGTTTCACCAAGATCGTTTTGGCCGCAGCAGTCGGGGCCGCATTGTACTGGGCATTTGCTGACGCCAATCGTTCCATCAAAGCATTTGCTTCGGTCCTCATTGTGGCGTGCCCGTGTGCTCTGGCGTTGGCAGCGCCCTTCACGCTTGGAAGCGCACAACGTTCTTTGGCTCGTCGAAAGATTTTCCTCAAAAACCCAGCTGTCATCGAAACGCTTGCGAAGGTGAATACCATTGTCTTTGATAAGACAGGCACCTTGACAGCGGCGGGAGCGGGTTCTGTAACTTTTTCAGGGCCGGATCTCTCGAGGATCGAGCGGGAGAAGATTCTTTCACTCGCGCGTCACTCGACCCACCCCAATTCCGTTCGTGTAGCAGAACTTTTCCAGGATTCGGCGATCCATGATGTGCGTTCATTTGTTGAAACTACCGGTTGTGGCATCGAAGGTCTGGTTGGTGGCACGGAAGTTTTATTGGGCTCCGCTGCATGGTTGGAGGCCCGAGGAACGAAACTGCCTGATATTTTACCAACCAGCACCGCCGTCCATGTTTCCATCAATGGCCTTTATCGTGGGTGCTTCCTTTTAACCAGCGCGGTGCGAGCGAAAGCCGATGCGATGCTGCAGCATCTGGCCAAGGATCACGAACTCGCGTTGTTAAGTGGCGACAACGCAAAAGAACGGGAGCGCTTTGCGGGACTGTTTGGTGCTGATGCTGCACTCTGTTTCAACCAGAGCCCGCAGAAAAAGTTGGAATTCATTAACGAACTTCAGAAAGACAAGAAGACGGTGATGATGGTTGGCGATGGCTTGAATGATGCAGGAGCTCTGAAACAGAGCGACGTCGGAATTGCTGTGGTGGAAAATATCAGTGCATTTTCTCCAGCCAGCGACGTGATCATGAGTGCTGGCATGGTGCCGCATTTGCACAAGACCATCCGTTTCAGCAGAACCGCGGTGCGGATAGTTAAGTTAAGCTTTCTGATTTCGAGCGTTTACAACGTCGTTGGTCTCACGATTGCCGCCTCTGCCAAATTATCCCCGATTGTCTGCGCCATCCTGATGCCATTGAGTTCCATCACGGTCGTGGCGTTCGCGTGTGGGATGACGAACTACATGGGAAAGCGCGTTTTTCAAATTCCCAACCGTAACTCCGAAAGCGATCCCGCCGCAGTCCGAGAAGCGTCGTCGTCATCGAAGACTCAGGAGGCCGCGTGATCGTAATTTTTCTTTTAATCCCGTTGAGCGTGTTGATCGCTGCCTGTTTTTTAGGCGCGTTCATTTGGGCCGTTCGTTCCGGCCAATACGAAGACACCTGCACACCCTCCATGCGTGTCCTCCTCGAAGAAGACCGCAACTCGAATTCACATTTCAAAGATATTAAACATGAGCACAGCCATTCAAACATCCCAGAGTAAAGGCCGGTCACAACTGGATACGGTTAAATATGACAACCGGATTGTCCGGGCCTTTGCGATCGCCACAGTGATCTGGGGCCTGGTCGGATTCAGCGCCGGATTGCTTGCCGCGATTCAGCTCTTCTTTCCCCAGGCGAATCTGAACCTACAATGGATTACCTTCGGCCGACTTCGTCCGTTGCATACGAACGCCGTGATCTTCGCCTTCGTCGGCAACGGCATGTTCATGGGGATCTATTATTCGCTGCAGCGACTCTGTAAGGCGCGCATGTTTAGCGATACGCTCAGTTGGCTGAATTTCTGGGGCTGGAACGCAATTATCATTTCTGCGGCGATCACATTGCCGCTGGGCCTTACCACCAGCAAGGAATACGCGGAACTGGAATGGCCAATCGATATTGCGATCACCCTGGTTTGGGTTTTCTTCACGATAAACCTTATTGGAACAATTTTAAAACGACGGGAGAAACATCTTTACGTGGCAATCTGGTTTTATATCGCAACAGCTCTGACCGTCGCAGTGTTGCACATTATCAATTCGCTCGAAGTACCTGCCTCTCTTTTCAAAAGTTATTCGATGTACGCCGGTGTACAGGACGCTCTGGTGCAATGGTGGTATGGACATAACGCCGTGGCTTTCTTCCTGACGACACCCTACCTCGGTTTGATGTACTATTTCCTGCCGAAAGCAGCGGAACGACCTGTCTTCTCATATCGTCTCTCCATCATCCATTTTTGGGCATTGATCTTCATTTATATCTGGGCTGGACCGCACCACCTCCTTTACACCGCCCTCCCCGATTGGGCGCAGTCTTTGGGTATGGTGTTCTCCGTGATGCTCGTGGCGCCAAGCTGGGGCGGAATGTTAAACGGTTTGCTTACGCTTCGTGGGGCTTGGGACAGACTGCGCACCGAACCGATGTTGAAATTTATGGTCGTCGCCCTGACCGCCTATGGCATGGCGACTTTGGAAGGTCCCATGCTCGCCGTGAAGAGCGTTAACGCGCTCTCGCATTACACGGATTGGACCATCGCTCACGTCCACACAGGCGCACTGGGCTGGAATGGTTTCTTAACGTTCGCTGTTTTGTATTGGCTATTTCCGCGTTTATATAACACGAAGCTTTACTCCCTTAAGCTCGCGAATTGGCACTTCTGGATCGCCTTGCTTGGGATGATGTTCTACGTGGTTCCGCTCTACGCCAGCGGTGTCACGCAGGGAATGATGTGGAAGCAATTTACCAAAGACGGATTCCTGCAATATCCGAACTTCCTCGAAACCGTTCTTCAGATCATTCCAATGTATCGTTTGCGCGCGATCGGCGGCTCTCTCTACATCGTAGGCGCTTTCATCATGGCCTTTAACCTGTGGAAAACGGCACGGGCTGGCGCATTCATTGCTGATACCGAGGTGCAGGTCGCACCGTTGGACAAGACTGTCAGCATGACGGGCAATGAAGACCCGTGGAAACATCGCTGGCTCGAGGCTCGTCCGTTAACCTTCACCGCGTTGGCACTTGTAGCCGTGCTCATTGGGGGCCTGATCGAGATCATTCCAATGTATCTCATCAAGGAAAACGTGCCGACGATCACGAGCGTAAAACCCTACACGCCTCTCGAAGTGATGGGGCGAGATATTTATATCCGCGAAGGTTGTGTCGGGTGCCATTCGCAAATGGTTCGCCCGTTTCGTTCCGAAACCGAGCGTTACGGAGAATATTCCAAGGCGGGGGAATTCGTTTATGATCATCCCTTCCTTTGGGGTTCAAAGCGAACAGGTCCAGACCTGCATCGCGTGGGCGGAAAATATCCCGATGCCTGGCACTATAATCACATGGACGATCCGGGTTCGACCTCTCCTGGATCGATCATGCCAAGATATCCGTGGCTTTTGACCCAAAAAATTGAGACCAACGCGTTGCCGGCGAGAATTGCTGCCTTACGCAAGACCGGTGTTCCTTACCCTGCTGGCTACGAAACCACTGCACTGTCTGACTTACAGAAACAAGCGGACAAAATAGCTACGAGTCTACAGGCGGGTTCCATAAAGACGGATTCAGACCGGGAGATTGTGGCTTTGATTGCTTATCTCCAGCGTCTCGGGGTCGACATTAAAACGGCTTCTAAGACGCCGCAAACTGACGCCATTAACGAAAGGAAGAATTGATATGATTCAGAATGTTCTTCGAGCGTTGGGTGGAATTGAAATCTATGGAGTCATTTCCATTTGCCTCTTTTTCACCGTGTTCATTGCGGCCCTGTTTTTTGCACTGACACGCAAAAAGCCGTTTTGTCGGGACATGAGCGCCTTACCTCTTGATGACGAGAACCAAACCAAATCCATTTCAACGTATGAAGAATGAGAATCTATCACCAAACGAACCTCTTGAATTCAATCATGAAGCGGATGGCATTCGTGAGTTAGACAATCTTTTGCCGCGTTGGTGGGTCTGGCTTTTTTACCTCAGCACCATTTTCGCATTTGTCTACATGGGCTACTACCATGTCTTCAACGCGGGTGATTTGCAGGCAACCGCTTACCAGAAAGAATATAAAAAAGGTGAGGAAATCAAGTCGGCGGCCATGGCGCAATTTGAGACCTCGTTGTCATCCGTCCAACCGTCTGCGGATAAAATTGTTCTGGCCGAAGGACAAAGAATCTTTATGAACACCTGCGCGCCATGTCATCGGCAGGATGGTGGTGGACTCGTCGGACCGAATCTTACGGACGATTATTGGATTCATGGCTCAAAGTTCGAAGAGAACTTGAAGGTTATTTGGAATGGCGTTCCGGAAAAGGGAATGGTGACCTGGAAAGGCGTGTTGAAACCCGATCAGATTCACGCGGTGGCCAGTTATATCTATTCACTGCGTGGAACTCACCCTGCAAATCCCAAGGCGCCAGAAAACCAGCAAACGCAGCCGACCGGTCCGAGCGCTTACGAGTAATGAATGTCAGCCCCCAACAGTCCGAGTCGTTGCGGACGACGACAGTTGCCCAGCCGATTAATTGGGACAACTTTAGGGACCATCTCGCAACCGCGGATAAGGAAGGCCGTCGACAATGGATCTATCCGCGTAAACCAAAGGGAAATTTTTATCGCTGGCGTTCGCGGGTAAGCTGGCTGCTCTTGTCGATTTTATTTATCGGGCCGTTTGTTCATTTAAATGGAAATCCGTTGTTGATGCTGAACATTGTGGAGCGGCGTTTCTCAATTCTAGGCAAGATCTTTTGGCCCCAGGACATGGCCATCTTTGCTGTCGCGGTTCTTTTGTTCCTGATGAGCATCATGATCTTCACGACGGCATTTGGACGGCTTTGGTGCGGTTGGACATGCCCTCAGACCTTGCTGATGGAAATGGTATTCCGGAAAATCGAATACCTCATTGATGGCACCGCCGCAGAACAGAGAGTGCTGAGCTCTTCCACGTGGAACCGAAACAAAATCGCCAAGCGGATTTTGAAGCACGGAATATTTTTCGGCCTTTCATTTCTCATTGCCAATACCCTCCTGGGTTATGTGATTGGTATTGACCGGCTTTTCGAAATTATTACGGATGATCCCACGCTTCACCTAACGGGACTCGGTTTCATGATGGCGTTTACGGTCGTGTTCTATCTCATTTTCGCGCGGTTTCGAGAGCAAGCCTGCACTTTCATTTGTCCATATGGACGATTGCAGTCCGTAATTCTCGACGAAAACACACTCGTCGTGGCCTACGACTATAAACGTGGAAAAACTCCCGCTCCTTTGAAAAAGAATCAGACCTGGAGCGAGCGCCTGGCTGCCGGCATCGGCGATTGCGTGAACTGTCGGGCCTGTGTCGCCGTATGTCCCACCGGCATCGATATCCGCAATGGAACGCAAATGGAATGTGTAAATTGCGCGGCTTGCATCGATGCCTGCGACGCAATCATGGATAAGATAAAACGCCCGAAAGGCTTGATTCGCTACGCGTCACTTAACACGATTGAAAATGGCAAGCCATTCAAGTTCACCGCCCGCATGAAATGGTACTCCATGGTTTTAACGGCTTTGGTTTCCCTGCTTTTATTTCTGGTTTTAACCCGCTCAGAAGTTGAAGCCACCATTTTACGCGCTCCCGGGGGATTATTCCAAAAGACCGAAGCAGGCATTGAGAATCTCTATACGTTGAAAGTTGTTAACAAAACATCTAAGGACATTCCGGTTGAGCTAAAGTTGGAGGATCTACCGGGCGAACTGAAATTAATGGCCGGCGCTTTAATTGTTCCAAAAGAACAACTCACACAGACATCAGTTCTCATCGATCTCCCAATCAAAACGCTGACTTCGGGAAGAACGAAGCTGAAGATTGGCGTTTACTCACGCGGAAGGCGCCTAGAGACAATCGACACGGTATTCATTGGGCCACGAAATGGAGAATAGTTATGCCTCATCCAAAAAATTCACAAAGTTTCTGGCCGATCGCGATCGCGAGCTATTTTGCTATCGCCATCGTCGGCATTGCTGTTTTTATTAGCTGGGCGATCCGGCAAAATGTTGATCTCGTGCGAAAGGATTATTACGCCGAGGAGTTGCAGTTTCAGAAACGCCTCGACCAAATGAAACAGGCGCGGCAAATGTACTGGAAACCGGAAATCAGTTATGACCGTGTTAACGATCGGATCACACTCTCTTTGCCCCAGCGTGGCACCGCAGTTTTCGGCAAAATACAATTCTATCGCCCTTCAGATGCAGCTTTAGACCAGCACCTCCAATTGAGGTTGAACGTCGATGGGTCACAAGCAATCGATGCACATAAACTGGATCGGGGACTGTGGCGGGTGCGCGTGACTTGGCAGGCGGATGCAAAAGAATTCTTTTCAGAAGAGACAGTAGTTATCGATCGGTCCTGATATGGAATGGTGGACTGCATTAATGTTGGGTTTGATCGGGAGCCTACACTGCGCCGGAATGTGCGGCCCCATCGCGCTCGCTGTTCCGTCACCAAAGGGATCATCCCTGCAATTCATTGGAAGTCGCCTCGTGTACAACCTTGGCAGAATTTCAACATATTGTTTGTTAGGCGCGCTTTTCGGCTTTGTCGGAAAAAGTTTCGCAGTATTTGGATGGCAGCGGTGGGTTTCACTGACAATTGGAATTTTAATTCTCATCGCTTTATTCGTCAGCACGAAATTCTCTATTGCTGCGCGTGTTGCAAAACCAATTAATTTGCTAAAAGGAGCCTTCGGAAACTTGCTCCATCGGAAAACGCTATCTGCGACTTTTTTCCTGGGGTTATTGAATGGTTTTTTACCCTGCGGCCTCGTCTATGCAGCATGCGCCGGCGCCGTCGCAACCAACCATTTTGTCTCAGGAGCTGGTTATATGATCGCCTTTGGCTTGGGTACAATACCGATGATGTTGGGCGTGGGACTATTCGGTAAAAAAGTTCAGTTTTTCCTTCGTTTCAAATTGCAACAATTGGTTCCTGCGACCTTGGCGTTAGTTGCTGTACTCTTGATCTTCAGGGGGCTTGGATTGGGAATCCCATATCTGAGTCCAGACCTCACGCAAGGCAATTGCTGCCATCATTAGGAGAATTAAGGTAAAAGGATTAAAGGTAATCTTTTAGCCGATCCTCCAGCCCTCATTTGTGGGTATAGGCATTCCTCGTTCAGCCGCTTATACGTCGTCTGTTCCCCAGGCATCCACACACATCATGAACACCTGTACTCATTTCATCTCGTTATTCAATAAAGGGAGAAAATCTATTCTCATTTCTTCGATATTTAAGCTCTGTCTTATTCTGGTTGCATCGCTGCCTGGAATTTCGAAGGCGGGAACGCTGAAAATTACTTACCCTTCTGTGCATACCGGATGCATTATCGAAACACCTTCTGGAAAAGTTTACGTCTACGATCCGGGTGTAGGCGGGGAATTCTACGATACGGATGCCAGTGGCGGAATGGGCATTGGAAACTACCTGCGTAAACAGGGCATACGGACCATTGACGGAATGATCATCAGTCATCCGCATAACGATCATTTCGAAGCTGGTCCGCAGATGTTCCAGGACTTTAACGTTCTAAAACTGATCGATACAGGATTTAACCCGGACGGCAACAACGGCGGTTACAATAATACCTTCTGGACAGCTTTCCAAAACTCCGGTGCTACTCGCCAGACGGGGCTTCGAGCCGGGGATACATTGAATTGGGATCCGGAACTCACCGTAAAGGTGCTCGGCCCCAAAGATCCGTTCTGGACTTTCGCTGAATCGCTCAGCGATCCCGACAAACATTATAACCAAAACTCGCTGGTAATTTGGATTCGGCATGGGACCGTTTCGCACCTCCTCACTGGCGACATTACTCCCATTGCGCAGGATTATTTGCACGACACGGCGGCCACTGAGGTGAAGGCCACCTCAATCCTCGCAGTTCCGCACCACGGTAAATGGTATTACAACGATCCTTTCGCCAATATGGTGGGAAACAATCACCCTTATGCCCGCGTGGGCATCTCCTCCGAAGACCATCTCGCATTGGGACCTGAGGCCGACCGCGTGCCTGATTGGCGCGCTGCCGGATTGACAGTTTATACCGGTGACGACGTTAACGAGACCACTTTCCTCACCACGGGTGACGATGAATTCGTGGTGGAAACAACCGTTCCAAGTGAAGCAAAAATTTTCAGCACGGTTGAGGGTTACACGCACTCGCCATTTTTTAATGGTAACGGGAAAAACTACCACGACATTGCCGAAAATTCCGCCATGCGTCTCACAACTTTTAGCGTCGCGGCATGGTTTCGCGTCAGCACAGCGGCGAGCGACACCCGCATGATCGTCAACAAGGGAGGATTCCTCGGTGGGGAGGCGGCAGGAGCAAATATGAATTACGGCATCTGGATGACGGCTGCCGGCAAGGTTGAGGGCGGATTTGAAACCACTACCGGTGCCAACGTTTTCGCCACAAGCCCTGCGTCCTACAACGACGGCCAATGGCATCAGGCATTTATTACCTACGATCAGTCATCGTTGAAATTGTTCGTCGATGGAAGCCAGGTGGATTCCGTGGCGAGCACGGCGGCACCAGACAAAGGAAGCACCAGTCCAATTCGTATCGGTGCTGATGCTGCCGGTCTAGATCGCTTTTTCGACGGTGACATCGACGAGGTTCGCGTGTGGAACCGCGTCGCCCCGGCCGGAGAAGTATCCAATGCCTACCAGGGTGGACGTGTTTTTCTTGAAAGCCTGGTTGGGGAATTGGACATGGCTTGTGAAAAATTATACGGCACCAACTACTACGAAGTATCGGATCGTCCGCAGCTTTCTCTAACAAACTTTACCCTGCAAACGCAGTTCCGCACAGTCGCACCTCCTCCTGCCAGTCAGGTTTCTATGATCGTAAACAAAGGTGGTTTCGGCAGCGAGGCGGCTGGGCAGAACATGAACTACGGCATTTGGATTGATAGCAATGGTTATCTTAATGGCGGATTTGAAGCCACCAGTGGGGCCGATTACTTCGCCAACTCGACTACAACCGTTAACGATGGCAAATGGCACACGGCCAATGTGACTTTTAATGGTAACGCGCTGATCCTAACCCTTGATGGAGTTGAAATCGCCCGCACCAATACCACCGTAAAACCCGACACTACCGGCAACCAGCCACTCCGTATTGGTGCCAACTCGCAAAGCGCGGATCGCTATTTTACCGGTGAAGTTGATTACGTTCAGATTTTTAATCCCGCCATCGGTACGGTCTGGTGGAACCAGCTGAAGTTTAATTCGCCCACTCCATTATCGGTCGCTCCTCCAAGCATCGTCGGCGAGCCAGCCAATCAAGCCGTTAACCCGGGCGCCAATGCTACATTCAGCGTTGTCGCCACGAGCGCTGCGGCGATGACCTATCAGTGGACTTTTAATGGCACGAACATCTCCGGCGCCACCGCCAGTAGCTACACCGTCGTGAATGCGCAATCGGGAAATGTCGGCAATTATGCGGCGGTCGTTAGTAATCTCGGTGGCAGCGTAACCAGTGCGACGGCGACATTAGCCCTCAATTCTCCGCCGACCATTACTACCCAGCCCGCGAGTCAAACGGTGAACCAGGGAGCAACCGCGACATTCAATGTCGTGGCGACGGGGGCTGCGCCGCTAAGTTATCAGTGGAAGTTTAATGGAGCGAATATTTCGGGCGCCACTGCCGCGAGCTACTCTAAGTCAAATGCGCAGGCGAGTGACGCGGGCAACTATTCCGTCACCGTCAGCAATCCTTCCGGAAGTGTTACAAGCGGCAATGCCACGTTGACGGTCAATGTGCCTCCGTCCATCACGACTCAACCCGCGAACCAAATTGTGAATCAGGGCGGAACGGCCACTTTCAGCGTCGTTGTGAGTGGAACTGCTCCAATAAGTTATCAATGGAAGTTTAACAGGGTGAATATTTCTGGTGCCACCAGCTCGAGCTACTCAAAAGCAAATGTGCAATCAAGCGATGCCGGCACCTACGCCGTCACTGTCAGCAACGTGGCTGGGAATGTGACAAGCGCCAACGCCACCTTGACCGCGAACGTTCCGCCGTCGATTACCACGCAACCTGCGAACCAGACTGTCGCGCAAGGCAGCGCGGCGACCTTTAATGTTGTCGCGAGTGGCACTGCTCCCTTGACCTATCAATGGAGATTTAACGGGGCAAACATTTCTGGGGCGACCGGTTCAAGCTACACAAAGAGTAACGCGCAACCGGCAGATCAAGGTAACTATTCGGTCGTCGTGAGCAATAGCGCGGGCAATGTCACCAGCGCCAACGCTTCGCTCACCGTAAAGATCACAGCAATCGTAGACAACAGTGACAGCGGTTTCGCCGCGTCGGCGAACTGGTCCACGGGAACGTCGGCGACTGACAAATACGGCACGAACTATCGTTTTCGTAATGTCGGTGCTGTTAGCGATCCCGCGACCTGGACAGTCAACCTGGCGAATGCCGGCACTTACATAATTTATGCATGGTGGTCTCAAGGTGCCAACCGCTCGATTACCGCCCCGTATATTGTTGCGCACTCGGCCGGTTCCACTACGGTGAACAAAAACCAGCAAGCCAGTGGGGGCAGTTGGCAGTCTTTGGGAACATTCAGTTTAAATGCGGGCACCAACAATGTGAAACTCTCCTGCTGGACCACCGACGGCACCATTGTCCTCGCCGACGCCATCAAGTGGGTGCAGCAGTAAAATCGATGTGTGTTGAAGGTTAGGAAAACGAAACCGGGTGTCGTTTTACAGCACCCGGTTTTCTTTTTGTACCGTCACTGTCAGGGCTGAAGAAGATTTTTCTCAACGAGAATAAGACGGAATCTGAGAAGAACTGGAAGTGGAGCCAGTTGCCGGACTTGAACCGGCGACCCACGCTTTACGAAAGCGTTGCTCTACCAACTGAGCTAAACTGGCATTCCAAGGGCTGATCAAATTAATTTCACGCGCTCGCGGTGGCAAGTAAAATTCAGATCGTTCGGTGCGGTAATGTCCTTCGGACTACGCCCAAAGTTGGCGATCCAACGAACGGCACTGAATCGCTTCGGAGATGTGGTCGCTCAGGATATTTTCTGAACCAGCGAGATCAGCGATCGTCCGCGCTACTTTAATAATTCGATCGTAGGCGCGGGCGCTCAGATTCATATCGCTCATGGCGAACTTCAACAACTCCTTGGTCGGTTCATCGAGAACGCAAAATTGTTTTAGCTCGCGCGTTCCCATACGCGCGTTGCATGTCACGTTCTTGTTAAAGCGTTTTTGTTGTCGTTTCCGAGCACAGATGACGCGTGCCCGAATTTCGGCCGAAGTTTCGCCCGGTTTTTCGTTCGTCATTTCACGAAATTTTACCTGCGGCACCTCGACGTGCAGATCTATACGATCCAACAACGGCCCTGAGATTCGTCCAAGATAGTTCTGAATTTCCCGCGGACTGCTGCGCGATTCTGCCGGCATCTTGCCATCCGGCGT
>CBHTTJ010000070.1:0-25768 GCA_966095605.1 uncultured bacterium
AAAAAGGGTTTCCCGAGCGGAAGAAAAGTTTTTTCCCCGGGAAAACGGATGCCGCGACATCGAAAGAACCGCTTTTGTTGGCGACGAAAAATGGGAAAAAGGGATGAGCACCTTTTGCAAACCATTCACTGCCGCGCAGATCCGCTTCTTCTGGCCGACCCAGATCGAAGAGGCCCCCGAGCGTGGAGTGAATGGTTAAGCTGAGAGGCCGTTAGAGACATCGTTCAACCAGGACGCAAATTTGATTCTATCCGTCGCTTGCCGAAGAAGACGATCCAGCCCGAGGTTGCGTCCCATCTTTTGTCGTCGCCTGTTGTTCGTCAGAGTCGTCCCACGGCCAATCGACGCGGTAAATCTGGATGTCCGCCGTTCGCTCCTGATAAGGAAAGATATAATCGTTTTCAGGAAATCTTCGAAAATGAATGTTCGCCCTGTTTTCCCAAAGGGTTTCTGGGATCGACGCGACAAGTTTTAGAGAAGCCCCGTCCTTTTTCAAGGAATCGGAAATCGCCTGCCAGTGGTAATCCTGATAACCTTTCCACTCCGGTCGCCAAACAATCCAACGGGCTTGATGAGTAGTGAACACGTACCCCGGCAATTGATGGTCCTGGGCCGTGTCATAAATGGGATAGCTCGGGAGAACTTTGAGTCCCTGGGGCAAATGGGTGTGAAAGTAGATCGGTTCCCAGCCATAATTGGTAATCAACACTTCGCCAGGCGCCGCATGGCTATTCAGGAATTCACAGATGTAAGAAATGGAACCCCGGTTTCTTTGAAGAATATCGCGGGAAAACGCGGGCAGGCCGGTCCGAAAGAGTTTGCTTTGCCAGCTGTTGGGAACGTGCATGGCGGCGACTTTGGCATCGTCGAACTCGAACATTTTATCATGCAGGAAAGACCATGGTGTGATGGTGCCGATTTTCGTAAATGCCAGGACGAACATGAATCCGGCGTACAACCGCACATGATTGCCAACCACTTTCACGATAAATATTGAGGTGATCATCAGGACAAAAGGAATCATCACCGGTGTATGCCGCAAACCAACGATCCACAGATTCGATCGGCCTGTGGTAAGTGCGATCATGAGGCTGTAGGCGAGGGTAACCCAGATGATGGCCGTGACGAGGTCCCGTTCGCCCTCGGCCAGGACAGCGTGAGAAATTTTACCGCCGTCTCTCCATCTCAAGCAGCTTCGTTTCTTCTGCTGAACCCATGACCACAAAAATAACAAAATGACGGCGACAACCGGAGTGACTGAACCGCATTCGATAAAAAATTGGAGCAGGCGTGCCGCAAACGTCGTTATATCTGGAGGTAAAGCGGTGTTTTCTCGATAACCATCGTCCGCCATTGAAAACCATGGCAACGTCAGAGTGCAAATGATGGGAATACTAAGCCATGCCCAGCGTCGTAATGGCCGGAAGGGTTCGTAAAATAATGTGACTGCAACCAGGGCTCCTACGGGAGCCAGACCGGACGGATGGGAATGAAACAAGACGATTGCGGTTGCCGAAAAGGCCAGGGTTCGTCGGAGATTTTTTAATTCGAAGAACTGAACGAGAAGCAGTGTGGTCAGGAAAGTGTTCAACGCATAATTGCGGCATTGCCGTGAGAACAACAGGAACTGCACCGAAAGAGCCAGCAAGACGCACGCGCAAAAAGCGATGCGCCGATTTCTGGTCATGCGTAACATGAGCACGTAAACCAAGGGGAGCGTCAAAAATCCGCTCAACGCAAAGGGAAATCGGGCGGCAAAAGTGTTCTCGCCGAAAAGACAAAAAGAAGCGGCCGTGAGGTAATATTGCATCCAGGGATGACTGACCATGATGAGATCCTCGTTTTCCCGGGCACCTCTGTCCGAGTCAATAAAAGTCACACCATCCCATGCTTTCGGGACTCCGAACTGGAGAATATTGCGGGCCAGGACGGCCGTGTCGCCTTCGTCCTCCCACAGGTAATCATCTCCGAGACCATAGAAAAACGGGATCATGCCCAGGAGCATCAGAATCAGGAGTGCCCAGTGTTCCTTTGCTATTTGTCTGGTCCTGTTCGCTAAGTCTGTGACACCCGCCCGCATGGACGTTGCGTTGATGGAACCCGATGGATACTGAGATTGGTTCCTGGGTTGGGGCATCTTTTCATTATGCCAAAAATTTTTTTGGCGAAAACAGGAAATTTAACGCTCCGCTGTGTTCGCGTCTCTTTTCATTTTTTGGCAAGAACGTCGTCCGTTCAGTTTAGCTCGACAAATCAGGCGCTATAATTAGACTGGCTTCTCACCACACCCAACTTATGGCTGAGAAATCCCCCTTTTTCTCAAGGCCAGCCGCGCGAAGAAATTTTTTCAACGGCGCCAAAGGCTTTACCCTCATAGAACTCCTTGTTGTCATAGCAATCATTGCGATCCTTGCGGCGATGTTGTTACCTGCACTTTCCAGGGCGCGAGCTCGAGCCAACTCGGTCGCCTGCAAAAATAACCTGCGGCAACAAGCCCTTGGATTAAGGATGTATCTCGAAGATTTTGATAAGTATCCCTTTTGGCAGATTTGGGGAAATGACGGACGGGTTGCCTGGGATATGTTGATTCTCAGTCGGGCAGGGCAAAAGACCAATATCTTCCTCTGTCCCGGCATGAAAGTCTCATATACATGGACGAATGCGTTCACGCCAAGCTACGGATACAACAATTGTGGGACTGACAGGCCGGACACCAATCCCCTCGGTCTGGGCAAGCCGGTGAAGCGGTTACCGAGCGGGGCCATCGGCTATGAGCCCGCGTCGGAATCGGAGATAGTGGTTCCAAGCGACATGATTGCCATCGCCGATTGTCCGGAAGATCCGAAGTCAGATGGCGAAATTGCGATGCACAACGCAAGTGATTACGTGGCGGACTGTCATTTTGGAGGGAGCAACGTTCTTTTCTGTGATGGTCATGTGGAGTATGCAAAACAATCTGCCTGGATGGAGGCAGTTCCGGAAATGCGACGGCGATGGAACCGGGATCACGAGCCGCATCCGGAAGTGTGGTAAGCTCGTTCCTTTACAAGTCTTTAAACCGCTATATACATATACGGCTTGCATGCCGGAGAATGTTCCTCCAGGGGGACGGTCTTGGCTCCAAGATTTAGTAATTGTGTCAAAGCAATCTCGAACAGAGGGGAAGGCGTGGATATATGCAGTAATGATTCAGGCGACGATTATCGCGTTCTGGCCTGTTTTTTCATGTGGATACGTCGATTACGATGATGGGGACTACATTGGTAATGCAGCGGAGATTCTGCGGGGTGTGACCTGGGGCGGAATCAAGTGGGCCTTCACTCAGTGGCATGCAGCGAATTGGCATCCCCTGACCTTTATCTCGCTCATGCTGGATGTAGACCTTTTTGGGCCAGTTCCCCGGGGCAGTCACGCTGTTAATCTGTTGTTGCACGTTTTAAACACATGTTTGTTGTTTCATTTCTTGAAAAAAGTGACCGGCGCAGTGTGGCGTAGCGCGTTGGTCGCTGCGTTATTTGCTTTTCACCCTCTTCACGTGGAATCGGTCGCATGGATTGCAGAGCGGAAAGACGTGCTGAGCGCCTTCTTTTTCTTTTTGACGTTGATTATTTACGTAAATTACGTCCGGGCGGAGAAAAAAAAGCGCGTGCTTTGGTATATTCTGGCCCTGTTTTCCTTTGCCTGCGGTCTGCTCTCCAAGCAAATGCTGGTTACCCTCCCCTTTCTTTTATTGTTGTTGGATTTTTGGCCGCTCAAAAGGTTTGGAGAAGAGTCTAATGGTCGTATCAGTACGCTCTTTGAGCGTTTTCCAATCCGGCTCGTATGGGAGAAATTGCCTTTCCTTGCGCTGTCCATTGGAGCCTCAATCACGGTTTTTGTCATTCAACGGAAAGCGGGGGCCATGCCTAATGCAGAGGGGTTGCCGTGGGTTTTCAGAATCGCAACAGCTGTTGAAGCATATATAATGTATCTGGCCAAAATGCTTTGGCCAACCAAGCTTTGCGCTCTCTATTTGTATCGCTCTGCGGATTATTGGCCGCTATGGGTGCCTGCTGGAGCAATCTGTTGTTTGGTTATTCTGACGTGGTTGTGTGTTAAAGCCTGGAAACGGATGCCTTTTGTATCCGTCGGTTGGTTCTGGTTTTTGGGGATGCTTATCCCAGTGATAGGTCTGGTGCAGGTCGGCATGCAGTCGCGAGCTGATCGTTATACCTACCTTCCGCTGATTGGCGTTTTTATTGCCATCGCATGGTTTTTGGAAATAGTGGCACGTCAATGGGTGAGGCTACAGCAGTGGATTGTCAGTTCAATCTGCCTTTCGTTATTGGCGCTTATGGTTGGGACGAACTTTCAGGCCAGGACGTGGACAAATTCAGAAACGCTTTTCACCCGCATGACTGAAGTTTCAGACGAAAACCACATCGCTTTTGCCAATGTTGGTCTGACGATGATCAAAAATGACCTTGCGACAGAAGCCGAACCATTCCTCAGGCGTGCGGTTTGGCTGAAAGGCGATTCCGCCGAGGCGGAGTCAAGCCTCGCTTTGGCCCTAACGTATAAGAAGGATTACAAACGGGCGATCCAGCGTCTCAATTTGGCGATGATTTTTGAACCTGCCTACGGCCGTTCGTATAATGTCGCGGGTTTATGCTATGAGAAACAGGGCATTCTCAATGCCGCCACTAATTTCTACATGAAAGCCATCGACCTCATTCCGAATTATGAAGAGGCGCACGTAAACCTTGGTCGAGTGCATCGGTTAATGGGAAACTACGAAAAGGCATTCAAATCGATTCAGCGTGGGCTCGAATTAGAGCCCCGATATGCTGAGGGCGAAACCGAAATGGGTGTTCTCTTGGCTGAAATGGGAAAATTTAAAGAGGCTGAAGATCATTTCCGGCGAGCTCTTCGACTGAAACCTCAAAAGGAAGCGATGCAGAATCTGGCTGCGGCGTTTTTGAGTGAAGGAAAGATCGACGAAGCGATCAACCATTATCAAGAACTCCTGGCTCAGGCACCCGATTATGTAAATGCCCGCCACAACTACGGAGTGGCTTTAATGAAGAAAGAGCGATACGCGGAAGCGCTGCTCCAATTTGGGAAAGTCTTGCAATTATCTCCCCAGGATGTTGGGGCAAGGTTTAATCGGGGTAAGGCTCTGGCTGCTTTAGAGCAACTTCCTGAAGCCCTGGGGGATTTTCGGGCGGTGATTAATGCGGCCCCTGATTTTGCAGATGCTCATTTTGCGGCGGCTCAGGTTCTGGCGCGACAGCACAAGAGGGAGGAGGCGTCCAGGGAGGCAGAGGAAGCGTTACGCCTGCAACCTGACCATGGTGGCGCCAAGGAACTAATTCTTTCTCTGCAGCAAACTGCATCTGGATTGAGCTTTTGAAGATTCGGGTTCTTCAGCGGCTACTCGGGGTAAATAGTAGCCAAAAAAACTTCTAATCGGCTTGACACAAGAGGGGGGAATAACTAAAAATTCGCGCTGATTCACCTGAGAAAATGTCTGGGAGAATCGCCGAAAGTCATCTCAGAGAAACAATGAAAACGCCAAAGACCCACGTAAAGGCGCTGCTTGGAGCCCTCTCCCTTTTCGGGATAGTCACCGCTTCGCATGCGACCATCACCGCGACCGCAACATTTAGCGGCACTGCCACCGCGACCGGTACGGCTGCGACTGGAAATAACGCCAACCTTGCCGCTAACTGGAGCGATGCTGCTGCCCCTGCGGCAAATAAGTTGGGAATTTATAAAGCGGACGTATCAAGTCGGCAGGTGGGTGTTTCTACTTCGGCACTGACTACGGGTGCTATTCGCTTTGATGCGGCTGCCACCGGTGGCGGCTTTACGTTCTGGCAGCTGGGTAGTGCTGCTGCTTGCGAAATTCGCTTGCGCACGGATTCGAGCGAACCGATTCGTAACAACGCGACCTCGACTCAAATTTTTAATGCCCCGGTGAAATATTTCACCACGGCTGGTGGAACGCCGACGGGGACTGGATTTACCAATTTTGCCAATTCTGGCGATATTATCTTCCAGAACGCCGCATTTGTTGCCGGCACGGTAAATCCTGCTATCGATAACAATGCTGCGAATATTTGGTTTCGTGCCGCTTCTGGTCGAACGATCACGGTTGGCGCGGGTGGTCCTGGTGTGATCCAGGGTGCTGGCCAAGCACTTATCCTTGGTCCTGGCACGGTAAAATTCGCTGGTACGTCCGCCAACACCTACAGTGGTGGCACGACGATCGAAAGTGGCACCTTGCAACTTGGTAAAACTGCCGCCGTCCCTGGCACGTTTAATTTCAAGGGCGGAACAATTATGTCGGACGGCGCGACGGCTCGCACGGTGACTGGTGCGATGAACTTCAATGGGGCTGCAGATGGTACGATTATCTTTGGTGGCTCGGGCGGATTGACTTTTTCTGGCGCTTTGTCTTTGGGGACTGCAAATAGCTATGTTCAGGTTGATAATACGGCTGACACAACATTTTCTGGTGTTATCTCTGGTACGAAATTCACGAAAACCGGCCCGGGTCGGTTAATTGTGAGTGCAGCCAATACCCTCAGCGGAAGTATTACTAACGCTGCTGGCACGCTGAAGCTTGCAAACGGTAGTGGTAGTGCTGTTGGAACAGGATCCCTCACTGTCAGCAATGCGGCCATCCTTACTGGTACTGGTAGCATGAGTGGTGCCGCCACTCTCCTCTCTGGCGCGTTGGTTTCGGCTGGTGATACCAATTCTGCTGGAACTTTGACTTTGGGTTCATTGAACTGGAATGTTAATGCTACGAACCATGTTAACATCTTGAACGTTGCTGTAAGTGAAGGTGTTAATCAGGACAAGATTGTTGTCACGGGTGCTTTGACCTTTGGTGGTAGCGCGCAAATCATTCTCGATGGTAGTAGTGTTGTTGGTTTTAGTAACACGAGTGATTACTCGTGGCGCATCGCGACTGCTGGCTCGATCAGTGGTTTTAATGCCGCAAACGTCGTGATCACTCCGATCGGTTTCGGTTCCCTGGGCACGAAAGTGTTCAAGGCTCGCGTCAGTGGCAACGATCTCTACGTCGACTTCTTCGATCCGATCTCGATTACGGCTGCGACAGTTGGCGGCACTAATGCAGTCAGTTCTGCGGCGAACTTTAGTGTAACTGCAAGTGGCAGTGGGCCAATTGGTTATCAGTGGAAGAAAAACGGTAATAACATCAGCAATGAAACCAACTCCACCTACACGATCGCCTCGGTCGTCGGCGCAGACTCTGGCAACTACTCCGTGGTTGTCTCCAGTCCTTACGACAGCGCCACGGCTTCCGGTTCTTTAGTTGTTCCTGCTGTCATTCAGGTTGATCCTGTGGGCGCGACGAAATCCCCTGGTGATTCGGTTACCTTCAATGTTACGGCTGACGGTGGCAGTCCGTTGACCTATCAGTGGAAAAAAGACGGGGTGAACATCACGGATGCAACGACGGCGAGCTACTCAATTAATCCAGTCCATGGAACAAACTATGGCAGCTATACCGTTGATGTCTCGGCTAACAATTACAATACTGTTTCCAGCGCGGCCGCAGTCTTGAATGTCAGTCCCGAAATCGTTACTGCTCTGCCTGCTACCTATGCGGCATCTGAAGGGAATGTGACGTTTACGGTCGGCGCCACTGGTTCTCCTACTCTCGGATACACGTGGAAAAAGGGTGCGACGACTATCAGCACGGGTGACTCTCATTATTCTGGAGCTGATACTGCCGCCCTGACAATTCTTGGTTTGGTCGAGTCTGACTCTGATACCTATACGGTCACTGTTTCGAACGGCTATAGCCCGGATGCGACGAGCTCTGTGGCGCTTAGCGTTACCACATTCCCGACGATCAACTCTCAGCCTGCTTCCCGCACAAATATTGCTGGCGAGACGGCCACGTTCACCGTAAACGCTGTCGGCGCCTCTCCTCTGAGCTTCCAGTGGCGCACAAACGGCGTGCCTCTGTCTAACGGCGGCAACATTAGTGGTGCGACGAACACAACTCTCACGATCTCCAATGTCCAGCAGGTCGATGCTCAAGATTATGACGTTGTTGTTTCCAATAACCTTGGAAGCAGTAACTCTGTCACTGCGCATCTTACAGTAATTGATCCGTTGGCTATCACCGGATTTACGACAAACGCGTTGACGGTTGTTTCCAATAATAATGCGGTCTTCACCGTTACCGTCAGTGGTTCCAGCCCGGTCTATGAATGGAAGAAGGGCGCTTCGGTCCTGACGGATGGGGTTAAATACTCTGGCGCTACAAGTGCTTCCTTGACTGTTTTGAACGCCTTGATCGCGGATAACGATACCTACACGGTCACCGTTACGAACCTCGCTAATAGTGTCACCACAAACGCTACGTTGACTGTGATTGATCCGGTTGTGATTTCCGCTCAACCTGTTAATCAGACCGTTGGCGTCGGCAGTAATGCCACGTTCACGGTTACAGCAGTTGGAACTTCTCGTGCCTATCAATGGCGTCGTGATGGTTCCAATATCGGCAGTGCTACAAACAGTGCTTATACTCTGGTTGCTGCAACTCATGCTGACGAAACAGCGATCTTCACTTGTGTGATCAGCAACTTTGCTGGTGCTGTCATCAGCAGTAACGCTCAGGTTGTTGTTCAGGATGTCCCTGTCATTACTTCGAATCCTACAGCAGTTACGAACAACTTCGGAACGGACGCGACCTTTGTGGTCACCGCGAGTGGCCAATCGCTCACCTATCAGTGGTACTCAACCAATACTGGAGCTGCTGTTCTTCTGAGTGACGACGCGAAATTTACCGGCACTACCGCAGCAACCTTGACGGTAAACGATGTTGATCTCACGAACGCTATCGGTTATCTCGCAGTTGTTGCCAACGTAGCTGGCAAAGCAACTAGTACTGTTGCTCAGCTCACGGTAGATAAAGCTCCAACTATCACCTTGCAGCCGGGTAACCTCTCGGTCAGCACCGGCAACAGCGCCACCTTCAAAGTAACTGCGACGGGTAATCCCCTGGCATATCAGTGGAAACTTAATGGAGCTCCAATTAGTGGTGCCACGACAACGGCTGTGACGATCTCTGCAGTGAACCAATCCAAGTATGGTTACTACTCTGTCGACGTTAGCAATCACCTTGGAGTTGCATCCAGCACGGTAGTAACTCTCGATTCATCAATCACGAACCTTTGGAACAAAGTGCCGACCAACAGCGCGACAGCGATCCTCAATACGGATGTTGTGCAACGTGGTTTGGCTTACAATCCAACTACTGATCACTTACTCATGAGTGATCGGGGAACGACCAATATCTACGTCTTTGATGCGACGACTGGTGCTTACGTCAGCACCCTCAATTTGACGGGTGTCAACGTTGGCAGCACCAGCGGTGGATTCCCATTCTACTTCAACCGCATCGGCGTGGGTGACGATGGTGCAATTTACACGGCTAACCTGACGCTCGCAGCGAGCACTGTTCACCTCCGTGTCTACCGCTGGGCGGACGAAAATGCCACACCAACTGTTATCTATGACGGTACCGGTGATGGTGCGATTGCACGTTGGGGTGATGGCTTCGCGGTTCATGGTTCTGGTGCGAGCACTGAAATTCTCGTGACGGGCTCGGGTACCACCTCTGCCGTTCTCCTGACTACCGCAAACGGCACAACGTTCAGTAGCAAGATCTTGAACTTCACTGGTGCGGCTACAGGCGATCTCTATATCGGACTCGCATTTGGTGAGACAGGAACCATTTATTCCGGCCGCGGTAGTACGTCGATTAAACGTTGGACTTACGACGTCCCGACGGGTGTTGCCACGTTGGCTTCGACTATCACTGGCCTCACAGCTAATGATATCGGATTGGGAATCAACACGAACAAGAATTGGGCTTATTTCGTGTTCGACAATTATACTACCAGCTCGAACAGTCATAAGCTGCAAATCTATGACCTTTCTCAAGGAACCGCCGTTCAGCGCGCTGACTTCGTCTTCTCGACAAGCGCTCAGCTGAACGCAGGAAACTCCGCCTTTAACATGGCGGCGGTTGCCAGCGATGGTTCCCGTTGGTGGGCGCTTGACACGGCGAACGGCATCTTGGCTCTCAAGAGCCAAACGGCTCCGACGATTGTCAGTGATCCAACCGCTCAATCCGGTAATGCCGGCGATAGCGTGACGTTCTCTATCACGATCGATCAACCTGTCGTTCGCGCTCAATTGTTGAAGGGTGGAGTGGCGGTTGCTGCTTCCTCAACGAACATCTCGGGCAACACGGTGTCGTTGACCCTCACGAACATTAATAAGTTCAGCGAAGGCAGCTACAGCGCGATCGTCTTTAGCGCCGGTGGTCAAGTGACCAGCGGCAGCGCAAGTCTGACTGTCGGTAACGACCCAGTGATCCTGACGCCGCCCGCTAACGTGACCAAGGGTGCCGGTTCCAACGCTGTCTTCACAGTCGGAGCTGCTGGTGCTGGTGTGACCTATCAATGGTATAAAGGCGTGACCGGTCTGGCGAACACTCCAGGTGCCATCGTTGGTGCTCAATCCGCGAATCTGACGTTAGTGAACGTCTCGGATGCAGTGGAAGACACTTACTCCGTTGTTGTCAGTAACGCCTTCGGCAGCTTTGCTACGAGCTCTGGCGCAACGTTGACCGTTATCAATCCTCCAGTGTTTACGACCCCGCTCGCGAACACGGTGGTTAACAATGGCCAAACGGCTCACCTGAACTCGGTGGTTGTCGGCGATGCAACGATTAGCTACAGCTGGACGAAGGATGGAAATCCTCTCAGCGATGGTGGCCACGTGACCGGCACTGCTACTAGCTCGCTTACCATTACTGGTGCAGATCAAACCGACGCTGGCGTTTATGTTGTCACTGCCGTTAACGCTGCCAACAGCGCGACCAGCACGGCGACGTTATCAGTTCTCGATCCTCCAGCTATCACCGTTCAGCCCCTTTCCCAGACGGTCAACGCCACGTCTAATGTGACGTTCAGCGTAACCGCCACGGGTGGCGATCTGAGCTACGTTTGGAGCAAAAATGGTGTGCCGATCGGTGGCGCCACCAATTCGAGCTACACCCTTACGGGTGTGTTGAATCCGGACGAAGGTGACTACTCTGTCTATGTCAGCAATGGAGCAGGCAATATCACCAGCAGTAACGCGACGCTGACGGTGATTGATCCGGCAATCATTCTGGATCCAGTTAATACAAGTATTAACCTCGGTGGCAGTGGCAGTTTGACTGTCGGCGCTGTAGGCAGCTCTGCGTTGAAGTATCAATGGTACTTTAAGAATGCGGCTCTGAAAGGTGCGACGAACGCTACAGTGAACTTCACGGCTGCAACTACAGCAATTGGCGGAAATTACTTCGCGGTTGTTACGAATACATATGGTAAAGCCACTAGCGCAATCGTTACCCTTACCGTTGTGACACCTCCTTCGTTCAACGCTCCGTTGGCTCCTATCGCCATGAAGCCAAAAACGAACGTTCCTGCTGGAACGCGTGTTGTTATGACGACAGTCGCGAAAGGAACAGCTCCGAGCTATCAATGGAAGTTTAACAGCTCCGATATCGCTGGATCCACAACAGCTACGAACATCTTGAGCGCAGCCAAGTTGACCGACGCTGGAACTTACAGTGTGGTCTTGAGCAATCAGGCTGGCGTTTCGACCAGCATCGGCGTGAACCTGGGTGTCTTCCCGGACACAAATGCTCCTACGGTTGGCATCAAGACTCCTGTCGCTCTCAGCGCCAGCTTCTCGACCACCAATCCGACTGCATCGTTCCTTGCAACAGGCACCGCTGCTGACGCAGCTCAGGTCACGAACGTGTTCTACCGCTTGAACGGTAGCGCATGGACAGCAGTTCAATCGTTCGTGCCGAAAGATGCGAACTCACTCGCTGCAACCTGGACCAACTCCCTCACGGGTGTCGTTGGAACGAACATCCTCGAAGCCTACTCGGTTGACTGGAGCGGTAATACTTCCAAGCTGGCCAAGGTCATCTTCTACTATCACGTGCCTGCGGTTCTGACCGTTAGCATCGATGAAGGTGATACTCGTGCTGGTGAAGGTAGTGGTTCCGCCTGGCCGCCGGATTATCGCGGCACCAAGCCCGGTGGTCCTGGTATGATTGCGGCACCTGACATCGTCCCAACGAATGGCGCAACGTTGTATGTGAACCGTGGTCTCTACACCTTGACAGCGATTGCTGGTCATAACCAATTGTTCACGAACTGGGCGTCATGGGTCACCGGTGGCTCGACGAGCTACGTTGGTACCACGAAGATTACCTTCAATATGCAGACGAACCTGAATCTGCGTGCAAACTTCATCCACAATCCGTGGATGGAAGCGAAGGGTTTCTATTACGGTTTGGTTACCAACGGCGCTGTTGATTTCGACATCTCTGGCGGTATCAACTTCAGCGTCCTGACCAATCAGATGTTCAGCGGCAAAGTGTTTGTCGACGGCGATGCGATTTCGCTCGCAGGCAAGTTCAACACGGATGGCTCACAAACTGTGATCCTGTCTCGTGCTAAACTTGGTAAGCCTAACCTCGTGTTGTCGATCACGAACTTGTTCGGCACAGCTGGTAGCAGCGGCACTAACCAGATCGTGGGTACCTTGAGTGACACCAATAGCGGCAAAGTCGCGAGCATCCTCGCCGACCAGGCTGTTTATATCGGTTTGACCAATCACGAATCCAAAGGCACCTACACGATGGTGTTGCCGAAGGCTAACGACGCTAGCGTTGCTCCTGGCGGTTATGGTTACGCGACGGTCACCATCGCTGGTGATGCGAAGGTCACTGCTGTTGGTGCGTTTGCCGATAGCACCATCCTCGCTCCGCAAGTTGGTTACGTATCCAAAGACGGACGCTGGCCGATGTTCAACCAGATCTATGCAACGAAGAAGATTCGTTACCTGAACTTCACCAATAGTCTGCAGTTCCACACGAACGCACCGTTCCTCGGTATGTATCTGGGCTGGGTCAACTTGACCAACCCGAGTGCCGGCACGTTGCGCTGGACGAAGACTGTTGCTGAGCCGACCAACGTTATCTCCGGTGCGTTGGGCGTTTACAGCAATTACTATCCTGCTGGTTTCTCGCTCGACATGCCGTTGACGGTTAAGAGCTACATCAACAATGGCGTTGGAATTCGCTTGATCAGCGTGACCAATGGCATCGTAAGCTTCACGGACGGCAATCTGCCAAGCTCACCACAAACACATCAAATGCGTTATGGCAACGATGCGAAAGTGGTCTTGCTGAGCGGCACCAATATCGTGAAAGTCTCGACCAATGCCGAACTTGGCAAGCTGGCACTCGCATTCGATCCTAAGCTTGGCAAGATGACAGGCAGCTTCACCAACGGCATCAGCTTGTTGCCGACGGGTGCGGCCAAGGCGATCACGGCTGCGGGTGTTGTGTTGCAGCCTGACAACATTGCTTATGGCTACTTCCTCGGAACAAATCAGTCTGGAGCGGTTACGTTCGAAGCTGATCCGACGAATCCGTAATTTGTAAGAAATTCACAACCCCTCCCTGGCGCAAGTCGGGGAGGGGTTTTTGTTTGCTCTTCTTTCTCGCGACTTCCAAAATCGAAGGACACCGAGCGAAATTTTTGAGCTACTCGAATAATGACCCAACCTACTCAGGCCCTTTTGGATAAACTTCAAATTCTCCTGAAGAAAAGCCGGGCCATCCTCAAATGGATAACTTTCGGCTACTTAATCGTCCTTCTTGGATTGATAATGATGATGCGTTGGGCTGGCGAGCGGAACTGGATCACAGCGACCGCCATCTATTTGCCTCCAACAAGCTTCCTGTTGCCCCTTGGGCTGCTTGTTCCAATTTGCCTTCTCCTCAATCGCCGCCTGCTTTGGTTCTGCTTTTTCGCCGTGGTGATCGTTTTTGGGCTTTATCAAACTCCAGATTTCTCGTTCTCGCATGATTCTGCAGGACAAAAAATCAAAGTGGTGACAAATAATGTTGGTGAGCGAAAACCAGGTTCGGTTACCCCTTTCGTGAGCGCCTTTGACCCAGATATCATCGCGTTTCAGGAAGCTCGAAATCGTGACAAGTTTTTGCGCAGGGAGTATCCCAATAAATTCGTAGCGGTGCATGACGAGTTCGCGCTTGTGAGCAAATGGCCAATCAAAGGGGTTGGATTTGTTCCAGGTCTGTTTTCACATTATGGCTATGCTGCGGCCTGGTTTGAGGTCGACTGTGGCGGCAAATCGCTGATCATTTACAACATCCACATGCCGACGCCTCGGCCGGATTTCCTCAGACTACGCGGCAAAGGGTTTCTTGCCAGCCTTGTTCGATGGGAGGGAATCTATTCCGGGTCCGTCCGATCAAACTACAAAAAGTGCATGCAGGACCGTGTCGAAGAAGGACAAAAGCTTGCAGAAATGTTGTCGAAGGAAACGAGGCCATTCCTCGCAGTAGGAGACTACAATATGCCCGACACGGGATACTTATATCGTTTATTTAATTCCCGATTCACGGACGTTTTCGCTGCCAAAGGAAAAGGGTATGGACTGACTTTTCCGGGTTTTACGCGCAATCCGTTGTCGCTCTTCGGACCATGGCTCCGCATCGATTATATTTTTGCCAGCAAACAATGGACACCATTGAATTGTCGAGTGGAGTCGCGTCAAAATGCTCAACATCTGGCGGTTGCTGCAGAGTTGGAATGGAATAATAAATAATTTTCTTCCGACTGGATTTCGATTCGATACCTTTTTTGAAGCCAATGAGTTCTGAAACCAACACTACCTTTTCGCCAAAAGAAACTTCATGGAAAAATGGTTTGATGTTTTTTGGTTGTTTTCTCGCTTTAGCCATCGGTCTGCAATACCTCGCGGGCGCTTATCATGCAGAATTCGGAAGCGAACCAGACGAAGCGGCGCATTACGTAACCGGTTTGTTTATTCACGACTATGTGAAAAGTGGATTTCCATCGCATCCACGGCAATTCGCAGACAATTACTATAATCATTACCCCAAGGTTGCCATCGGTCACTGGGGACCGACTTATTATCTGGTTCAAACAGCCTGGGCCCTTTTGTTCACTCCGAGCCGCGGTTCCATCATGGTTTTGATGGCTGTCCTGACGGCCTCAATTGCGCTTCTGCTTTTTCGGTGGTTACGCAAGGAATTTTCGACATTGGTTTCTTTTGTCGGAGCTTGTCTTTTTGTCGCATTACCGTTGGTGCAGAGATTTTCTGCTGCGGTGATGACCGAAATTCCGATCACCCTGCTGGTTCTCCTGGCCACGATCTTCTTTGCGCGATATTTGGAAAATGGAAAGAAGCGAGATTCCATCGGGTTTGCGGTCTGTGCCGTCCTGGTGATTTTGATTAAGTTCTCAGGAATCCTGCTCGCGCTCGTGCCACCTGTGGCCATCCTTTTAACACGTAAATTCGGAGTTTTAAAAAAGATGTCTCTTTGGCTTGCGGCGGTTGTCGTTGCGGTTTTCGCGGGACCCTGGGCTGTTTTGACAGTCAAGACAGCGACCAATGGCATATCCGATGATCCTTTTGGTTGGGCATTTACCCATAAAGCCTTTCCTTATTATTTTACCAAACTTTTTATTTCCTGCGGGGCGGTGATCACCATCCTGGCTGTTATTGGGTTGGTCATTAAATGGCCAAGAAAGAAGACGCCCGAGCCTTTGTCCATCCTTTGGGCATCGATGATCGCTCTGTTATTTAGCGTGTTATTTGCGGCGATTGTTATTCCTGCGGGGTATGAAGCCCGCCATCTGATTCCAGCTATTCCTGCTGTGATCATGTTTGCCATTGCCGGCGCTGGTTGGATCGCCAAACAGCTGAGTCAAAAAATGTCTCCACGCGTGGCAGTTGGCTTGGCCTTTGGAATTCCGCTTATTCTGTTTGTTGCTTTCAATTTCCGAATCCCGCGAAAGGGCTGGTCGGGATTTCAGGAAGTCGCTAAATGGCTTCAAATAAATTCCAAACCTGACGAGAAGGCGTTGGTTTCATCAGACGCACGCGGCGAGGGAATGTTTATTGCAGAGGTTGCTATGCAGGACGGCAAACGTCCGAACCATTATGCCGAACGTTCCAGCAAGAAGTTTGCGGATAGCAGTTGGAGCGGTTCAGGATACAAATTGTTTTTCTCTCGCTCCATGAGCGATAAGAAAGATCAAAAACGGGAATACTCCAATGCTGATGAGCTATTCGAGTTGTTAAAGCAAGACACGGTCGCCTTCTTCGTTTTGGACGAAGCGCTTGAGAATCCACAGAAACATCACCAGATGTTGCGTGAAATGATTCAACAACATCCGGAACAGTTCTCCCTGGAGAAAAAGTTCCCTCTGCTACGGAGCACGAAGGAATTTCCAGATGGAAAAAACTATCCCGAAGGCGTTTGGCTTTATCGCTTCAAGCATTAACAAATGCTATGTGGAAACTGTGGCTGTTAGTTTCGTGGGTGACCGGTGAAGTGGCTCTCATGGCTGGCGTGCCAATTCTTCCTGTCGACTTCAAAGGAGCGAAGCAGCCTCAAATTTGTTCTGATACGCAAGGCAAGGTCTTGGTTGTCTTCGGGCAAAGCAATTCCGTCTTTTGTGTAAGTTCGACGAATCAGCATCATTTTACTTCTCCCATAAAAGTGGGAACGCTGGATCGCCTGGCTTTAGGGATGCGGCGCGGACCAAGGATTGTGACTTCAAAGGATGCTGCGATTATCTCGGCGATTTCACTCGAGACCGGAAATATTCTCACCTGGAGATCTGAGAACGATGGTGTGTGGCAGGAGGTCGGAAAAGTCAATGATTCGCCTGGGAGTGCGCGAGAAGGCTTGCATGCCATGGCCAGCGATCAGGACCAAAGGGTATTTGTCACGTGGTTGGATCTTCGAAACCAGAAAACTGAGATCTGGGGCGCGCTTTCCAAAGACCAGGGGAAAAGCTGGGGTGCAAATGTTCGTATCTATCAATCGCCTGACGGAACTGTCTGCGAGTGTTGTCATCCGAGCGTGATCTTTACTCCCCAGGGAGAAATTTTCGTCATGTGGCGGAATTGGTTAAACGGTTCCCGTGATATGTATCTCTCCAGCAGCAAGGATGGAAAGCGATTCGGGGCGGCAAGAAAACTTGGGGAGGGTACATGGCCCTTGAAGGGATGTCCAATGGATGGAGGTTCTTTGGCCGTCTCTCCGGCGGGACGAATCATTAGTGTTTGGCGACGGGATAAAGATCTCTTTTGGACTGATTCGTCCGGGGAGGCCAGATTGGGAAGTGGAGCACAACCGGTGGCTTTTTCTGCAAACGGTCATGTGGGTTTCGTTTGGCAGCAAGGCGCAAGTCTGGTTGTGCAAAACGATATGAATTCTGGATTGTCCAAGATATTGACGGAAAACGGGCGTTATCCATCGGCCGTTGGCGTGAAGAAACAGGTGTGGGTGGTTTGGGAATCCACATCGAACGGTGTCGCAACGCTCGTGTCGGATGTGATTGAATGATCCTGAAGCCGCTGGGGTGAAAATGCCTCAACATTTGACTTTGAAATTTTCGCCTCTTACAATGTCCCGCTAAATTAAGCACTGACCGAAAGAAAAAGCCGTGGCTGGAAAAGACGACTACCTTTTAGACCTGTTGGTTGACATGGGTTATTTGACTCACGAGCAAATCGCTCCGCTTCGTGAGGAATCCGACAGTACCGGTGAGGGCGTTATCGAGATGCTCATTTCGCGGCGATTGTTAAGGCCCGAATACGTTGCACAAGCCAAGGCCGCCCACTTCGCCGTTGAGTTCATCAAGCTGAGTGACATGCGTATCGAAGACGATGTCATTTCAAGCATTCCTCGTCATATTGCAAAACGTTATCGCGCTGTTCCTGTTTCCAAATACGGCAGCTCAATACGTATTGCGGTAGCAGATCCTTCCGACCTCGACACGCTCGACAGTCTCCAACGTTCGATCAGCGGTGATCCGGAATGGTGCGTTGCCACGGATGAGGACCTTGAAGCAGCCCTGAACAAGTATTATGGCGCGGCTGACGATTCTGTCGGCAAGATGATTCAGGACATCACCGAAGGTGAAGTTGATATCGGTGTCCTTCCAACGAAGGGGATGGATGAAGACGGGACGACTGTTGATGCGGATGCTCCGATCATCAAGCTCGTCAATTCAATCATTGTTGAAGCGTTCAAAGCGCGGGCGTCTGATATTCATCTTGAACCATTGTCGAAAACTTTCCGGGTTCGTTACCGTATTGACGGGATGTTGCACGAGCAAAAGGGGCCGCCCAAGCGTTTGCAACCTTCCATCATCAGCCGTTTGAAGATTCAATCGAATATGTCGATCGCCGAGCGGCGTATTCCGCAGGACGGTCGTATTCAAACGCAGGTGGGTGGAAAGATCATCGACCTTCGTGTTTCCTGTCTTCCGACCGTGCATGGCGAAAGTATCGTCATGCGTATTCTGGACAAAGAAGGTCTGCGACTCGGATTGCCAGAACTTGGCTTTTTGACGGATGACCAGCAAACCTTCGAACGAATGATTGGTTTGCCCGACGGCATCCTTCTGGTCACTGGTCCGACGGGCTCTGGCAAAACCACCACACTTTACTCCTGTCTGAATTTCATCAACCGCCCGGATCGCAAGATTATTACGGTCGAAGACCCGGTTGAATACGTTCTGGCCGGCATCAATCAGGTGCAGGTCAGCGAAACAGTCGGGTTGAGCTTTGCCTTGGCGCTCCGATCGATGCTTCGCCAGGCGCCTAATATTATCATGCTGGGGGAAATTCGTGACGTGGAAACGGCGACCATTGCGATCAATGCGTCTCTGACCGGTCACTTGGTCTTCTCCACCTTGCATACGAACGATGCGCCCGGAGCGGTGACTCGTTTGATCGACATTGGAGTTAAACCCTTCTTGGTGGCGTCATCGACGCGTTGTCTCATGGCGCAACGTCTGGTGCGTAAGATTTGCAAGCGTTGTGGTGCCGCGCATACCCCAACAGACTCCGAATTGCGGACGTTGGGTATCGACGCAACGGCTTTGGCCAGCGCCAATATTCGCAAGGGTAAAGGCTGTAGCGATTGCAATGGAACGGGCCATCGTGGCCGTATGGGTATCTTCGAAATTTTCGTTATCGATGACGAAGCCAGAAAATTAATTTACGACAAGGTGCCAAGTTCTGTGTTGCGCTCGCGTGCTCGTGAAATGGGCATGCGGACGCTGCGCGAGGACGGAGCGCGTAAAGTTCTTGCGGGTATGACTACCGCTGAAGAAGTGATTCGCGCAACCACCGGTGATACTGATTAAATATGTCCTATTCCATGTCAGATTTGCTGCAGTTGGTTGTCTCCGAAGGAGCCGCCGACTTGCATCTTCGTGTTGATTGCGCCCCGGTCATTCGTCTGCACGGTGATTTGCACCGCGTTGAAGGCCCTAAGTTGAAGCCCGAAGACACGGAAGAACTGATGCGCAGCATTACTTCCGAGGAAAACATCCAGCACGTTCGCGAACGTGGTGGCGCCGACTTCGGTTTTGCTTTCGGTGAGCTCGCCCGTTTTCGTGTCAGCGTATTTAAGGAAAAAGGGAATTTCGGCATGGTTCTGCGCCAGATTCCCAATCGCCTTCTGACGCTGGATCAAATCGGCCTTCCGCCGACCACGATCAATGGCATCATCAACAAGCCGCGCGGTCTTGTCCTCGTAACCGGTCCGACAGGTTCTGGTAAATCGACGACGCTCGCTTCGATGATCAACATCATCAACGAGAGTCGTGCTGATGCCCATATCATCACGATTGAAGACCCGATCGAATATTATCACACCCATAAAAAAGGCGTGGTCACCCAGCGCGAAGTGAACGTTGACGTCCCGAGCTTTGCCGAAGCGTTGCGTCGTGCGTTGCGTCAGGACCCCGACGTGATCCTGGTCGGTGAGTTGCGCGATCTTGAAACGATGGAAGCGGCTATTACTGCTGCTGAAACGGGGCACTTGGTCTTCGGAACCCTGCACACCACTGGTGCCGCGAAAACGATTGATCGTATCGTGAACGCGTTTCCCATGAATCAACAGGAAACCATTCGTATTCAGCTTTCCACGGTGTTACAGGCAGTTATTTCACAGTTGCTCCTGCCTCGTGTTGATAAACCCGGCCGTATCGCTGTTTACGAAATCATGATCAATACGCCATCAATCGCGGCGCTGATTCGTGATAATAAAACATTTCGTATTCAGTCGGATATCCAAACGGGTGCCAAGTACGGGATGGTGACTTTGGATGCCTATCTCGTGGAAAAATACCTGGCGGGCGTAATTTCCCGAGAAGACGTGATCAACAAATCACAAGACCCGACGACGATTATTCAAAAGCTTGCCGAATTGGATGCAGCGCAGATGTCTGCTCCTGGAGCGATGGGCGGTCCGGGAGTGCGCAGTGGTCCGCCTCAGGCTCATGGCGCTCCACCGCCGCCGCCACCTCCGCCGGGACAACAAGCCGCGTAACGCATACATATGTCCGATATTGTTTCCAATCCTCTGATTGAAATCCTTCGCGAGCGCGGGATGCTGGACGACTTGCAATTGGAAGAAGTGCAGCAGGAAGCGACCCGCACTGGTAAATTAATCGCGCAGATTGTCCACGACCTGGGATTCGTGGAAATGGATACCCAGCTGCAAATCATTGCGCAGCATTTAGGGACTGAATTCGTCGATCTTCGTGACTACCAGATTCCGGAAGACGCTTTGAAATGCATTCCGCCTGACGTGGCCCGTGCGCATCAATGCGCCCCCATCGCGCTCTATGGAACGACTTTGCAGGTAGCTTTTGGTGATCCGCTCAATCCGGCGAACATTGACGAGATCAGTTTTGTTTCGGGCAAGGAAATTGCCCCATTGGTTGCGGACCCGAATCAAATCGACAAACTGATCAGCAAATTTTATGGCGAGGCGGGCGACAGCGTTTCCGACGTTCTCAAGGAATTTGGAACCGAAGATCTCGCCAAGGAAGCCGCAGAATTGGCTGCCTCTGGGGAAACCGCCGAGGAAATGGCGAATGAGACGCCGATCATTCGTTTCGTTGACCTGGTCTTGACCCAGGCGGTGCAGGATCGCGCAAGCGATATTCATTTCGAGCCCTTTGAAGACGAATTTAAGATTCGCTATCGTGTGGACGGTGCCTTGTACGAAATGTCCCCGCCGCCGAAAAACCTCGCGCTGCCGGTGATCTCCCGTATCAAGGTCATGGCGAACCTGGATATTTCAGAACGTCGCTTGCCGCAGGACGGTCGTATCAGCAAGAAGCTGGGCAATAAGCAGGTTGACCTTCGTGTTTCGACGTTGCCTACACAGTTCGGCGAATCCGTGGTGCTTCGTGTTCTCGATCGTTCCGCTGTGAACCTCGATATCAGTGCTATCGGGCTGCCGAAGAACGTGCAGGAATTCGTTGAAGAAGCAATTCAGCAGCCGAACGGCATCTTCGTCGTGACGGGGCCGACTGGTTCTGGCAAAACGACGACGCTTTATTCCTGTCTGCGCAAAGTTAACGCCATTGATACGAAACTCCTCACGGTGGAAGACCCTGTGGAATTCGATATCGAAGGGATCATGCAGGTGCCCGTGAACGAAGCTGCCGGGATGACTTTCAGCAAGGCATTGCGTTCCTTCCTGCGTCAGGACCCTGATATCATCATGCTGGGGGAAATGCGCGATTTGGAAACGTCGCAAATTGCGATTCAGGCGTCGCTGACCGGTCACTTGGTGTTGAGCACCTTGCACACAAACGATGCCCCGGGCGCAGTGACCCGTCTCGTCGACATGGGTGTGGAACCATTCTTGATTTCCTCGACCCTGATGGGCGTGCTGGCGCAACGTCTTGTTCGTACCATTTGCAAGCAATGCCGCACACCGTTCGAACCCACCGAAAGCCAGCTTTCCCAGTTGAGCCTGTCGCCGCACGATATCGGTGACAAGGTGTTCTATTACGGACGAGGCTGCACGGTCTGCCATGACACCGGCTACAAAGGCCGAAAAGGTATTTTTGAATTGCTCCAGGTCAACGAATCCATTCGTGGGTTGATCAACGAACGTGCTCCAACTGTTGTCCTACGCCAGAAGGCAGTTGAGCTTGGCATGGTTACCCTCCGTGAAGATGGCTTGCGTGGCATCTTCGACGGTGATACAACTATCGAAGAAGTCGTGAAATACACGTAAAGCTATGCCGAGATACAGTTACGTTGCCATGGACTCCCGGGGAAAAGAGACCAAAGGCACGCTGGAGGTCGCCAACCAGAACGAAGCGATCGTCCGAATCAAGGAGATGGGGTATTTCCCGACGAAGGTTGTCGAAGACAAAGCCGTCAAACCTGCCGCCAAAGGCGCGCCTGCCAAAGGAAAAGGAAAAGCCAAGGGCAAGAGCGGGGGGATGAATATCAACATCAAGATCCCTGGTCTTGGTGGAAAAGTTAAGCCGAAGGTTCTCACTACTTTTACCCGTCAGTTAGCTACTCTCGTTGAAGCCGGTTTGCCTCTCTTGCGCGGTCTCCGCGTGCTCGAAAAGCAGGAACGCAATGCCACTCTGAAAAGAATTATCAGTGAAGTGGCTCAATCCATCGAAGGTGGCAGCACTTTTTCCGAAGGTCTGGCTCAGCATCCCAAAGTTTTTAACCGCCTTTACGTGAACATGGTGAAGGCCGGCGAAATGGGCGGTGTGCTCGAAGTGGTCATGAAGCGTCTCGCCGACTTCATGGAAAAAGCTCAAAAGATCAAAGGCAAAGTTGTCGCCGCGATGTTCTATCCTGCCGCCGTTATTACGGTGGCTGTCAGCATCATGGGTATTCTCATGGTGTTCGTTATTCCGAAGTTCAAAGACATTTTTGCGGGCATGAATATTGAACTCCCTGAGTTCACCAAGTTCGTTCTCGCGATTTCCGAAATGGTCAAGGACCATGCGCTCTGGACGCTGGCCGGCGTTGTTGGTGTTTTCATTGCCTTCAAATTGTTCCTGCGGACGAAATTTGGCCGCCGCCTTTTTGACCGCGTGAAGATGCATGTTCCCGCGATTGGACCGGTGATCAGCAAAGTGGCGATCTCTCGCTTCACTCGAACGCTCGGTACTCTCGTCAGCAGCGGTGTGCCGATCTTGCAGGCATTAACCATTGTTAAAGAGACTTCCGGTAATGTCATTGTCGGCGAAGCCGTTTCGGCGGTTCATGAAAGCGTTAAGGAAGGTGAAACCATCACTGCGCCGCTCGAAGCTTCAAAAGTTTTCCCGCCGATGGTTATCAGCATGGTGGACGTCGGTGAACAAACCGGCGCGTTGCCTGAAATGTTGATGAAGATTGCCGATAACTACGACGAAGAAGTCGACAACGCTGTCGCGGCGATGACTTCTTTGCTCGAACCGATCATGATCGTGCTCCTTGCCGTCATCGTCGGCAGCATTGTTATCGCGCTGTTCCTGCCTCTGATCAAACTGATGGATCAAGGTTTCGACAGCGGTGGGGAAAAGAAAGACTAATTCCCGTTTTTTCCAGGAAGCCACCGGTTTACGCCGGTGGCTTTTTTATTTGGAGCCAATGCCAAAATAAAAAACCGGCACAGATCGAAACCTGTGCCGGTTGTTAATTGAACTGCGAACGATTATTTCAATTCTTCGTTCCAGAAGGTGTACCAATCGTCGAGGTTATTCAGATTAACCGCGTCGCGAGGCGCCGTGGCGTCATCTGGCAGACTATTGGCGCCGAGAATCGACTTGCGGGTGTCATCGGCATGAATGTAACCACGGATGGCGCCATTCAATTTGTCGACGGATGCCTTATCGAGTTTCACGCCGGGCTGCTTCTTGATCCACGCTTCGAATTGTGGATAGGTCGGCTTGCTGGCCTTGAGGAAATTGAGAACCGCATCGCGATTCAGACCGAGGCCGTCGATGACCATCTGGTCATAGCCTTTGCCGCAGCCAGGATAATCAGGGTGCAATTTGCCACGGGCTTCCAAAGAAGCTTTTTGCCAGAGACGAGGCAGGTGAAGAACACCCAGCGGACCCGCCGTGCCAGAACTGATAAGAGGTACAATTTTGCTCATAGTTAATGAATTTGTTGGATGAGAGGAAACGCTAGAAAAATGAATAAAGCCGGTCAATGGGTTTTTATGCGGAAACGAATCTTTTTCTTAAGGGATAGCCTGATAATCGGAAACGCTTGTTGAGGCTCCATTGATCTTTGCAGTCAAACCCTGACCATTTTAGGTCGCATCATTCCGTGTACTTGCGTTTTCCCCGGATTACATGGAAATTCAGCGCGTTTTGCGGAAAGTGGTATTTTATCTTTGAATCATGCGTAGTGTTTATTTGGATCATCAATCGTCGACTCCGGTTCTCCCGGAGATTTTCGACGCCATGAAACCGTTTTTTACGGAAGCGTTTGGCAATCCTTCATCCCTGCACCAGCACGGTTTGCGCGTGCGTGATGCGCTCGCCAAATCCCGTCAGCAATGCGCCGCGTTGATTAACGCCGAAATTCCAGAAGACATTATTTTCACCAGCGACGGCACCGAATCCGCAAACCTCGCCATCAAAGGTGTCGCGTACGCGAACCAACGTCGCGGCAATCACCTGGTCGTCTGCGAAACCGAGCATCCGTCGGTGATCAACTCGGTTGAATTCCTGGAAAAACAGGGATTCGTCTGCACGCGCGTCAAGGTCGACAAAGAAGGCATGTTGAACCCGGAAGATGTGCGCGCTGCCATCACCGAGAAAACGATTTTAATCGCGGTTCATCATGTCAATCACGACATCGGGACCATTCAACCGGTGAAGGAAATTGGCAAAATCGCCAATGAAAAGGGGATCGCATTTTACGTCGATTGTGAAGCGAGCGCCGGTTGGCTGCCGATTGATGTGAAGGAGTGGGGCGCACATCTGGTGTCGTTTTCGCCACATCGCTTCTACGGACCGAAAGGCGTGGGCGTGCTTTATCGAAATCGCAAGGCGCGTCTCGTCAGCATTTTGCACGGGGGCGTGCAGGAAGGCGGTCGTCGCTCCGGGACGGAAAACGTTCCTGCCATCGTCGGCGCAGGTCTTGCCGCAGAGATTGCTTTGCGCGAAATGCCGGCTCGCAGTGCTCACACCGCGAAGTTGCAGAAACGTCTCTGGGACGGCCTGAAGAAAAATATCACTTACATCAAGCTGAACGGACCCGAACCTGGACCGAAGCGCATCTCGACGAACCTGAATCTTTCGACGGAGTTCATCGAAGGCGAAGGCCAATTGCTGTTGTGCGACATGAATGGCATCGCAGTGGCGAGTGGGTCGAGCTGCGTCAGCAAGTCGTTGAAGATTTCCCACGTCCTCGCCGCGATCGGGCTCGATCATGCGTTGGCTCAGGGCAATATCATCATGTCGCTGGGCAAGGACAATACGGAAGCCGATGTGGATTACACCGTGGAAACTTTCGCCAAGATCGTGAATAAACTGCGCGGCATGTCGCCGATGTGGGACGAGTTCGAACGTGGCGTCATCGATTCCGTGATCAATCCGACCGGACGCGGCAAATCATTCTCGCAACACGCCGCGGACGTCTCGGGTAAAGCGGCCCACTAACGACATTTCTCACATCAGGGTTCTGCCTGCAGTCGACTTCGACGCGTTTGATAATACAAACGCCGCCTCGAAAGTGCGGTATTCGCGAAGAGAGGCAGTTCTGCCGCCGCTAATAATTCGATCGCTCTCGTTCTATTATTCAACAACCTGGAATCAATCCA
>CBHTTJ010000071.1:0-25205 GCA_966095605.1 uncultured bacterium
GAAGCTCAAAAACGTCAAAATGGATGATCGGAGAATTACCATTTACCTACTGCTCATCAACTTCAGCCATCATCCAATCCGGGCGGGTCACGGATTCGTGATTTAGCGACCCAAACTTCGGGCGATGGAATGGCGGACCGGTCTAAAAAGGGGGCAAATTTTTGCTCCCCATGGCTTCTGTGATCTCATGCTCGGGACCGGGTTGGCTTCGTTGTTGGTCTCGAAAGAGCCACCAGGCTAATTCTCCTTCATCTTGCTCCTCCAACCGAATGGTTCCGGCTTAATCAGCTCGAGTCCGTGCCGCCCATGAAACCAGGTTCGGAACGACATGTTCCAGTCCTTCGGTCTGTTCCGGATGCGGACTGACAGCGGCGACCCGTCCGTGTCCAAATGTTCCGGTAAAAACGGAAGGCGCATTGACCATGATTCCGACCGGGGAACCGTTCAGGGCCAACTCGGTGCGGAAGAAAGCGAGCGGTTTATAATCCGGCAAGTCCGCCCGTTCGGCCGGTTTCACAATCGGACCGTTGGCGTATCTAACAGCGAAAGAACCTGCGGGCTGGCCGATGATTTTTTTGCCCTCTTCGGTAAGTTCCATTTCCACATTGCCGGTGCCTCGTTGCCATTTGGGTGAAATAGTCATCGCATCCAGCATGTTCAATCGGCTGTTCGTCGAACCACAGGTCGCGAGGTAAGCGCCTGCGCAAATGCCGATATAACCACCACCGGTTTGCACGAAATGTTGCACCGCTGCTCGACCTTTCGGTCCGATCGTGCTGGCTTGTTTGCTCGCGCTGCCCCCGGCGAAGATCACGACGTCGTAGTTCGTTAATGCGCCGTCTTGAAGTTGTTGCGGCGAGATGTTTGCAATGGTGAATTCGGGCGCATGGTTCAATTGTTTCAACAAATTGACCGGTCCTTTTCCGCCAGTGGCCGGTCCTTCGTAAAGGGCGACTCGAATGGTTTTTTGCCCTTTGACGGGATGATTCCTGGCCTCGTTTCGTTTGGATTTCTTTTGAAGTTTCGCTTTCTCCTTCGCGACCTGGTTTTCGAAGCGATGGTCTTTCCAAAACGTTTCATCCAACACAAACAGGTTTGTTTGTTCCGGTTGCCCCGGATTGGCAATGACGACTCGAAGCTTCGCGGCGCCTTCTCGAGGTGTTTCCACAATCCATGACGAGAGCGTGGCGCCTGATGAACCCGTTCGCCAGAGACTGTTGTTTGAGCCGTCGTGACGATCACAGCTCATGACAGCGAAAGCGGCGAGATCGAGTGGCTTTGGGGCGGCTTTCAATAATTCGTTGATCCGGCCGACGCGCGTGGCGCTGCTCTCACCAATCTTGAGATTGTTCTCAGAAAGTGAGTCATCAAGGAAATGATTCGAATGAGCGGTCACGCCCGACTCCACGACCTTGACGGAAAATCGACCTTTCAGTCCCACTTCCAGGACGAGGATCTTTTTTCGATCTGAAATCATTAGAAACTGTGGCTTTCGTCCGGAAAACAACTGTTCTTTATCCCCGAGAATCTGGTCGCACCTCGCATAACGTTGCAACAAGGTGGTCATCACGCCGCTCCGTCCTGTCTGCGCTTCGCGAGTGGATTTCGGAATGGAACCTGCCGTGGCGGTCACAACTGTCAGCCCTCTTTCATTGATGCCTTGTTTAATGCCCTCCGCATCATTGCCAACGGCGTAAAGTCCGAGGTAAGCGTAATTCGTCGGGCTGCGTCGTATTTCCAGGACTTGAACGTGGTCGGGTTTCCAGTCGCGGTTTTTGGAAATGATGGTGCCGCCATTCGCTTCCTCGCCGGCAGCACCCCAAAGAGTGCAGGCGCTCAATGCGGAAGGTGCCAGCAGTGGAGCAATGAGGAGCAACAACCAGTTCCGGAGACGAAAACTTTCAGAACGTATTCTCATGGGCCGATCTTCGATGATGTGGCAATGACATTAAGCTGGACGTATGCCGAACGTCTTCGGATTCAAGTATTGCGAGGCACGTTGCCGCACGGTTAAAATCTCTGCGAACTCCATTCGTGATTAAGCGTGCGCAAAATCTTTTGAGAGCGGCCGGCATTGGACTGTCGATGGTGGCCAGCTGTTTTGCCGAATCTTCTTCCGATGCTCCTGCACTGTCAGTTTTGGAAAAGAATTGCCTCGAATGTCACGGAGGTAAGGCGACGAAAGGGGGATTGGACCTTTCCGTTCACGAAGGATTGTTGAAAGGAGGCGAAAGCGGTGAGCCAGCTGTGGTCGCGGGCAAACCGGAAGCGAGTCTGCTTTTTAAGAAGGTCTCCCACACCCACGAGCCCGGGATGCCTTACAAACGGGAGAAGCTTTCAGACGGGGATATAAAAACGCTACGAGACTGGATTGCTGCGGGTGCGACTTATAGCCGTGCGCTCGATACGTCAAAATTTCCTAAAGAGACGTTCTGGTCACTGAAACCGTTGGCCCCGCTTGACGTCCCAAAAACAAAAAACAAGTCGTGGGCCAGGACTCCGGTAGATCAGTTCATTCTCGCGGCCTTGGAGAAAAACAATCTGAAGCCATCCGCCGCAGCCGACAAACGAACGTTGCTGCGCCGCGTGACCTTTGATCTGACAGGTTTGCCGCCGACTCCCGCCGAGATGAATGCTTTCCTCAAGGACAAATCACCGGAAGCTTATGCAAGGGTGGTGGACCGATTGCTGGCGAGTCCCCGTTATGGTGAACGTTGGGCGCGGCATTGGTTGGATACGATTCATTATGCCGATACGCATGGACACGACCAGGATCGTCCGCGACCAAACGCCTGGCCGTATCGTGATTATGTTATCCAGGCATTTAACCGCGACGTTCCCTACGCGCATTTCGTTGAGGAACAATTAGCAGGTGATGTGCTGTTTCCAGACGATCCCAACGGAGTGGTCGCAACGGGATTCATTGCCGCTGGACCATGGGACCTCAGTTCACTGATGGCGATCATGGAAGATACGGTGGATAAGAAGATTGCCCGTTATCTCGACCGAGACGACATGATCATGACCACCATGTCGACCTTCGTCAGCACGACGGTTCATTGTGCCCGTTGTCACAACCATAAGTTCGATCCCATCCCTCAGTCAGAGTATTACGGCCTGCAGGCTGTTTTCGCGGGGGTCGATCGGGCGGATCGTCCTTACGACACTGATCCAAAGACAAACGCATTGCGACAAGCGTCGCTTCGGAAGAAGACCGCCCTTGAGGTGAAGGATAAACGATTCCTGGAATCTTTATTGGCGCCCGAAACCCAGGCGCGAGTGGCGGAATGGGAAAAAACCGTCTCCAGCGCGAACATTTGGACAGTTCTGGATCCCGATACTTTCACCTCCGCAGCCGGGGCGACGCTGACGAAACAAAGCGACTCTTCAATTCTGGCCAGCGGTGAATCGCCTGCGGCAGATACCTACACCATCAGCGCTAAAACAAATTTAAAAGGAATTACAGCCCTTCGCCTGGAAGTGCTGACCGATACCAGTCATCCGCGCAACGGTCCGGGACGTCAGCCGGAGAATGGCAATATCACCCTTTCTGAAATTCACGTCACGGCGGCTCCATCGGATAATCCGAGTGCCGCGATAAAGCTCACGCTGCAGCATCCCACTGCGGATTTCAACCAGACCGAGTGGTCGGTGGAAAAAGCCCTCGATGGGAAGAATGACACGGGATGGGCCGTATTTCCTGAAACCGGCAAACCGCATTTCGCTTATTTTGAGATAAAGGAGCCGGTTACTTTTTCCAATGGCACCGTGTTTACTTTTACCCTCGAGCAACAGTATGGACGGTTTCACACGATCTTGCGTCCGCGATTGTCTGTGACAACTGTTGCACCGCCCATCCGTGCGTTTTCGTTTCCGGAAACAATTCGAAAAATCTTGGCAATCCCCGCAGACAAACGGACCGATGACCAGAGAATGGATCTCGCAGCGTTTTACACCAAAGAACAAATGGAGAAAGCGCTGGCGGCGATGCCCGCGCCCAAATTGGTGTATGGAGCGGCCAATGATTTCACACCGCAGATGAATTTTACGCCGGCCAAAACACCGCGCCCCATTCACGTCTTAAAGAGGGGCGATGTAACCAAGCCGTTGGATCCAGCCGAACCTGGCGCATTGTCATGCGTTGCCGGGCTCGCTTCCAGGTTTTCGTTGGATGATTCAAATGACGAAGGGGCGCGTCGAGCGGCTTTGGCCAAATGGCTTACAGATCGGAAGAATTCTTTGGCCTGGCGTTCCATTGTGAATCGAATCTGGCACTACCATTTTGGGCGAGGAATTGTGGAAACGCTCAATGACTTTGGCCAAATGGGCGCGCATCCTTCGCATCCCGAACTGCTCGATTGGCTCGCCATTTGGTTTCAGAACCACGATGGATCGATGAAGCAACTGCATCGTTTAATTGTGACGAGCGCCGTTTACCAGCAATCCTCGCAATTCGACGAAAAGGAAAAGAAAGCAGCGATTGAGTTGGATGCGGACAACCATTTGTTATGGCGAATGAACCGTATGCGCCTGGATGCTGAATCAGTCCGTGATGCTATTTTGCAATTCTCCGGGAAACTCGATTTTACGATGGGCGGCCCGCCCGTGCAGCAGTTTTCTTTGATTGATACAAACGGGCTGAACACGCCAATCGTGGACTACACGAGTTTTAATGTCGACAGCACGAATAATTTTCGTCGCAGCATTTATCGCTATCTTTATCGCACGTTGCCCGACCCATTTATGGATGCGTTGGATTGTCCGGACGGTTCACAACTAACCCCAGTTCGCAATATTTCCATGACGGCGCTTCAGGCTTTGGCGTTATGGAATGATACTTTGGTTCTCCGGCAATGTGAGCATTTGGCGCGGGCGGTGGAAGGTGGATCTTTGCGAAAGCAAATCGAAAGGATCTACGAACTGACCCTCAATCGAGTTCCGACGACCAAAGAATCAAAACAATTGGAAGCCTACGCGAAACAGCATGGAATAGCCAATGTTTGTCGGGTTATTCTTAACAGCAACGAATTTATTTTCCTGAACTGAACGTGGCAAACTCTCCGTAAAAACTACGGAGACGGGGATCATGGGTTCCAAAAATCAGGCTCTTCTACGGGGTGTGAATAAAAATTCATAAAAATGTTGAAAATTATTCATTTTTAGTGCCTTCCCGATTGACATCAAATATCGCGTATTGCTAGCCTTAGTGCGTTAACCCATCTGGATTATGGCCTTGGTCCCAAAGGCTTCCTTAATCCGAAATAAAACTTATGTCCGAGTATCAGAAAGTCCGTAGGGTTCAGCGTGAGGGATTTACGTTGATTGAGTTGTTAGTCGTTATTGCAATCATTGCCATCCTCGCTGCAATGCTACTTCCCGCCCTAGGTAAAGCCAGAGCGCGAGCTCATCGAATCGGCTGTGTCAATAATCTGAAACAAATGGGGTTGGGAAGTCAGATGTACGCAGACGAAGCCAATGGTCACTTGTCGATGAATTCGTGGATTCCGAGCCAGGTCTCCGGCGCGCACCCGCCCTATTCCGATCGCGCTGGAACTGACGATGATCTGAACTGGCTTTTTCCAAATTACGTTAAGACCGTAAATACGTTCGTTTGTCCGGCCACACAGAACATCATTAAGATGACTTGGACTCCGTTTGCAACGGCGCCCAACGGTCGTTATCTGAATGATTTAACAGATAACGCGGTGAATACAAAAGTGAACGGGGATAGTTACGAACTCTTTGGCGTTTTTAGCACGCTGAATTCTGACGGGCCTGGGGCCTTCGGTCGCAAAAAGACTCAACAGGAGGTTTTAAATCACCCCCTGGAGAATTACACGGCCGCAGTTGGGTCAAAGCCCGGACCTGCTGCTTTCTTCTTAATCATGGATGGCGATGATACCTCATCACTGCCAGGCGCGGCTCCGAATAATCCAAATCAAAATTGGCCTGATCCGGGCAATAACCACGGAAAAGATGGCGTCGCCGCCAATTTTTGTGATGGGCACGTTGCTTTCATACCGACCAAGAACTTTCTCGATGTTTGGAATTTATCCCAGGATTCAAACAAAGTGGCTCCGTAAAAGAACTTCGCCAAATCAGCAGAATACAAACTATGAACAACCCGAAATGTCAGTGGAATCTTCGTGATTCTCAGCTCTACTTAATTTTTTGCGCGATCATGGTGGCGATGATCATGGCCCTGCCGGTGCGGGCGCAAACCAGTTTTCACACCATCGCTGCAGGAAATCTTGTCGTCGTTCAAAACGATTCGGGCGATACCACAAATTCCGTGACTGTCTCCATGGAGTATTCGGTGAATGATCTCCGAGTCCGCCTTCTGTCCAATCGCGGCGATTACAATGTGCAGGTCGGTCCTGATGCGACGGATGATGTAGCCAACGGTGTATTGATGGCCTCCGTTCGGCAAAATGGCCGTGATAACTTCAATACCGGTACGAAATCCAATTCCGTGTGCATGATTGATTCGAACACGAATGGTTATTTCATTTCAGTCAGCTCCGCCGTGGGATTGGCCGCGGGTAGTAATCCGGAATACAACGTGAATGTCGCGGGTGCTTATTTTCCTTTCAGCAGCTGGCTTGGCGGTGTTGCCAACAACACGGCAAATGGCGGGCCATTGACGGTGTTTACCGGTTCTCCAAGTTTGACGTTGGGAACGCATTTCATCGACAACGGCAGCGGCAGATTTGTGGTCGACCTGACCAGTCTTGGCATTGATTCCAGAACCGATGGTGTTTTGCTGGTTTCAGGAGCCAAAAATGAATCCGCCAATTTCGGGTTGTCGCAGCCCAACACGAATAACGGCACCTGGAATCTTTTTATCAAGGACGACGGTTCCACGGTTGCCACGAACATGGAGCAAGACCCGATCGCGTTCGTGTTTGTTCCAAAAACGAATACGTCCGTCGTATCCGGGCGCTTTCGCGGCGATGCGAGTATTGATATGTACAGCGGAAATTCTCCGCAGTTCACCGTGAGCACGCTGGGCACAGGACGCTATGAACTGAAAATTCCCGGACGCTCACCGACCAATGGAGTTTTAATTATTTCCGCCGAAGGTGGCGGAGCAATTAACGTCGATAACATGGTGAGCTATGAAGTGAATGCCGCCAAAGATGGTTGGGAAGTTCAGTCTCGCGACGTTCCTGGAACCACCAACGCTCCAGTCCCGTTGGAATCGCCGGGCGCGACCGAAGGCGTTGTTTCGTTTGTCTATATTCCAGCACGTGGCATCTCGGTGACCGGCACCAATAATTTAGTCACCACGGAAGGAGGAGGGCAGGCGACGTTTAATGTGGTGTTGGATACGCCTCCGACCAATACCGTCACTATCAATGTTTCTTCAAGTAATCCTTCGGAAGGGGTTGTTTCCCCGAGTTCGCTCGTTTTCGATTCAAGCAACTGGAGCACGCCTCAAACGGTGACTGCTACGGGTCAGGAGGACGCATTGCCTGATGGTCCGATCGCTTACACCATCGTTCTCTCCCCGGCCGTCAGCGATGATTCCAATTACAATAATTTAGATGCACCCGATATCACCATTCTGAACGCGGACAATGAAGGTGGTGTGGCCGTTGTTCCGACAACAGGACTGGTCACGACGGAAGCTAATGGGACGGCGACGTTTGCCATGCATCTCAATACGCCGCCGTCTGCGGACGTGACGATTGCAGTTGCTTCTACCGACACTACAGAAGGGACTGTGTCCACCAGTTCGGTCACGTTCACCACGTCGAATTGGGATCAGGACCAAACGGTAACTATAACTGGCGTCAATGACTCCCTCGATGACGGTGACGTGGCTTATACAATCACTACGACAGCAACGAGTGCCGATCCATCCTATAACAATTCGGCCGTCGCGGATGTCTCAGTAGTAAATCTCGACAACGATGTCTCGGGCGTCTCGCTCAGTACAACGAACTTAAACGTGATTGAAGGATCTACCAACGGCTATACCGTCGTGCTCACCGCACAACCGACGGCCGATGTGACGGTCAGTGTTGCCTCGACGGACACCGTTCAAGGTGGAACCGTTTCCCCTCCAAGTTTAACTTTCACCGCTGCGAACTGGAATACGCCAAAAACTGTCGTTGTGACCGGAGCGAATGATTTCATTCCAGATGGGAACACACCCTTCCGAATTACGAACTCAATCAGTTCAGCGGATTCCGCCTATGCTGCGCTTCCCGCGATAACGGTGTTTGCGACAACATTGGATAATGAAGCTGTCGTGACGCTGCCATCCTCCAATGTCTTTTATGGCATCGGGCAGTCGGGAGTGGGGATCGATGGTCGCGCTTCAATTGTTGACACCAACACCTTTAATTACAGCGCCACCACTCTGACGATTGCCATCACGAACAACGGTTCAACCGATGATCGTCTTGAAATCCGTAACACGGGAACAGGCACCGGACAAGTGAGTGTAGCTGGAAACACCGTGAGTTATGAAGGCAATGGGATCGGAACTTTCTCTGGAGGCAGTGGAGTAACACCGTTGGTGATCACCTTTAATAATCTGGCGACTCCAACTTCGGCTCAGGCTGTCTTGCGGTCTGTGACTTTCCGTAATGTGAACAGCAATCCTGCGGTAAATTATCGCGGTATCTCTGTAACCCTCACCCATAGCGATGGCGGTACGAGCAGCGCGTCGACACAAGTTCGCGTGAGTCTCTTGCGGGCCGTGGAATTCCAGGAAGGCGCAGACCATGGTTATGGCACCTATACTGGCGAAGGCGATGTTGCTTTGCGAGAAGCGGATCCAAATACATCGTATCCGACTGGAAACGGTTCTGGCTTGTTTGTCGACTTTCCCACTCCCGGTTCGCATAACGGGTGGCACGTGTTGTTGCGGTTCGACAATCTGTTTGGAAATGGCCCGGGCCAAATTCCAACCGATGCGATCATTGTGTCTGCGGATCTTCTCCTGCACTTCACTGATAACGGTGGCGGCACTCCGCTTTACCGAATGGTGAAGTCCTGGGACCCGAACAGCGAAAACTGGAGCAGCATGGGAAGCGGCATCGATCAGGATGACACCGACTCTCGCAGTTCTTATGATTCTTTCTTCGCTTCTGGTCTTGGTGGCAGCACGGGAACAAACGCTCCGGGAACATCTTCAGGTACTTCTGTTCTCGCAGATTTGATCGCGTGGCAGAGTGGCGAGGTGAACAATGGTTGGGGTTTGCCGGGTTGGAACGGCAAGACTGATGGAACCGGTTTCAGTCCGGGGGAAGCGGCCACGATTGATGATCGCCCTCGTTTGCGCGTGACCTGGGTTCCAGCGGGAACCTCCGTGGCAACATTCCGCTATGGTGTTAACGGTTACACTGGTGCTGTCGATACCTTTGTGCGCACCAGCACACCTGATTCAAACTATGTCGCGAACGTAACGATGTTCTGCGATTGGTCAGCAACTACCACAGGTGACAATGATCAATTGCTCTTCCGTTTTGACAACATTGTTGGCACCGCTACCAATCAAGTGCCGTTCGGATCAACCGTTCATGCCGCTATGTTTGATGTTGGCAGCGTTGCATCTCAGGCGAATGGTGATGGCGGACAATTTTTCCGGGTGTTGCAGCCGTGGAACGAGTCCACCACCACATGGAATACCTGGAATAATGGAATTCAAAACGATGGGGTTGAAACGGCAACCACGCCAACAGGCTATGCTGGCAGCCCTGCCCTCGAGCCAAATGTTCAAGCCGGATATCAGTCCTTTGAGCTGACCTCTGACGTCCAGGCATGGATTAACGGCGCACAAAATTACGGATGGGCGTTATTGCCATGGACCAATGGCGGGGATGGGTGGGCAATCGCCACGGCTGAATCCACCACGGAGCGCGACCGTCCGCAATTGCGTGTTTATTTCACGCCGAATACGAATGTCGTAGTAAACATCCAGATCACTTCCATTTCACGTGGGCCGTCATCGGTGACGCTTCAGTTTACGGGTGCTCCAAGTTCGACGTATACGGTGCAACGTGCGACCGCGATCGGCGGAACCTGGACACCTATTGGCACTCCCGAGACGAATGGTGGCGGTAGTGCAAGCTTTGTAGATAACGCACCTCCTTCGACGACGGCGTTTTATCGCATCGTCCAGTAAGCAGGAAGTTGCTATCTTTCAGCACTCCTCAAGGTTTATCTTGAGGAGTGCGTTTTGTTTAGCGATCCGGAATGAACTTATCCTTGCCCACAATTTCGAAATCGCTGCGGAAGGTTAAGTTTGTCCGACGTGCAGCCGGTCTCGAGCTTGCCATCTGTCTCACCATTTTTTCTGCATCATCTGTTTTCGCCCAGCAGGCGAATCATGGGGTTGCCGCGGCAAATCTCGTCGTCGTGCAAAATGATACCGGGAATACTACGAATTCCGTCAGTGTCTCGGCGGCGCTCACCATCAATGAGTTTTCCGTTCGCGAAGGTTCCAATCGTGGGGATGTTAATGTGCAGGTGGGAAGTGGATTCAGTGACGACGTTGATTCGGGAGTAATGATCTCCTCCATCGCAGAAAATGGGCGCGACAATGGTGAGGTTACTTATCCGGGAACCAACTATTGCACGTCCTCCGTTGACTATGCCCATAGTGGGGTTTATTCCGGGGCGTATTTCATTTCGGCTTTCAATGCTCCGGCTGGGGCAGAGTTTAATATCAACCTTTCCGCCGCATTTTTTCCGTACGACAAATGGATTGGTGGTTTGGCACGGAACTCGAATACGACGAACGGCGGCGCAAATAACTTATTCACGGGTTCGCCAGGCCTCGTCCCTGGAACGAACTACACTGATAACGGTGGAGGTATTGCGACGATTAATCTGAAGAGTTTGGGAATCGATTCTCGAACGAACGGTGTTTTGTTAGTTAATCATGGAAAAAACGAAGCCAATTACGCTGTCTCGCAAGTCAACACGAACGGTACCTGGACGGTTTATATAAAGGATGACGGGAGTGATGGGGCCACGACGGAACAGGATCCGGTTGCTTTCGTCTTCATTCCAAAAACCAACACAAGTGTGATCTCAGGCCGTTTTCAGGGCGATGGAGCTCGTCTTCTTTACAGCGGAGCAACTCCGGCGTTTAGCGTTACGAACATCACCACCGGGACGTGGCGCCTCACAATCTCCGGACACACGCCCGCCTCGGGTGTGCTGATTATTTCGGGCGAAGGCGGGTTGTCCCAAAATCAAGACAACATCGTGAGCTATCAACCGGATGGGGACGGTTGGATTATTCAATCTCGCGATTTACCCGCCGATCCCCCGGCGTTACAAACGCCGCTCACTCAACCCGTCGCATCCTTTGTTTTCATTCCGGCGCCAGCAAATCTCGCGTTGGTTTCTCCTCTCAACAATTCGACCAATGTGGGGGTGTCTCCGCGTCTTCACGTTGTGGTATCGAATTCTATTTCCAGCAACCTGACATACGAATTCTACGGTCGAGCCACGGCGGATCCGGGTCCGGACTTTACGATGGTAGCATTGCCGGACACGCAATTCTATACGGCTGAGCGTTTCGGTGGATTAAAGGAAATGTATTTCGCGCAGACGGAGTGGATCATCAGCAATCGTGTGTCGCGCAATATTCCTTATGTCGCACATCTCGGCGATATTTCTGACAGTGGTGATATCAAGGGGGGATCTGCCAACACAACCGAATGGCGCAATGCCACCAATGCGATGTACCGGTTGGAAAATTCCACGCGGACGTTACTTCAATTCGGAATTCCTTACGGCATGGCGGTTGGCAATCATGATGAAGAGCCGATTGGCGATGCGACCGGTACGACAACATTGTTCAATCAATACTTCGGTGTGCCGCATTTCAATGGGCGTTCGTACTACGCTGGCCATTATGGCACGAACAACGACAACCACTTTGATTTCTTCAGTGCGGGTGGATTGGATTTTGTGGTGTTGTATTTCAAATTCGATACCAATGCGGACCCGGCTGTGCTGGCATGGGGCAATGAGGTGTTGCAAACGAATGCCGGTCGTCGGGCTATCGTAGTCACGCATAACTTTGGTAATACGCAGACGCCTGTCGTTTTTAGTCCGCAAGGCGCGGCGATTTACAATGCGCTCAAAACGAATGCAAATCTCTTTATGATGCTGGCGGGGCACGTGACGGGACAGGGTTCGCGGGTTGATACGTTCAATGGGAATACCGTGCGGACTTTTGTCTCGGATTACCAGGGATGGACGAATGGTGGAGATGGATTCATGCGATTGATTCAATTCTCGCCGAAAAACAATCAGGTCGTCTTTCAAACCTATTCGCCGTGGACGGATAGCTATGACACCGGTTCAGCCAGCGAACTGTTTTTTGATTATGACATGCGGAAATCGCCTTCTCCTTTTCAACTGATCGGCACGATCAGCAATGTTCCGCCAGGCACAGTAACGGGAATTACGTGGTCGAACCGCGAGCCAGATACTACCTACGAATGGTATGTGGTGGTAAAAGATAGCTATGGCAATACTACGACGGGGCCGTTTTGGAGATTTACCTCCAGCGTGAACTCGGCACCGGTCGTCAGTAATCAAACAGTTTCCGTGATCGGTGACTTGGCAACGAACCTCAGTCTTATTGCTTTTGATCCAAACGGCGACCCATTCACTTTTATCACAAACAGCTCGCCACTTCATGGGCTCAACACCGGGTTTAATCCAAATACAGGCACATTGATTTATCAGCCGACCCATGGCTTTCGTGGAGTAGATCAATTTTCTTTTCGGGCCACGGACGGCTTAGTTACGAGCACTGTCGCCAATGTCACTTTAAATGTCCTCGCTCCACTGGACACAAATGGCAACGGCCTGCCCGACAGTTGGGAAATAAAATATGGGGTCACGAATCCAGCTGGCGACGATGACGGCGATGGCCAGACAAATCTTCAGGAGTATTTTGCCAACACCAATCCAACCAATGCCACTTCCGTTTTGCGAATAAGCGATGTTGCTCGCGATCAAAACGGACGGGTTGGCCTTCAATGGACCGCGAGTGGCAGCACGAGATATCGAGTGCAATATTCGATTGGAGGAACCAACGGATCGTTTGGTGCTCCATTTATCGATATCGTGCGGTCGATTTCGATGGAGATGGATCCGGCATCGCCGAACACTCTTACAACAAATAGTTTTCTCGACGACTTTACCTATACCGGCGGCTCTCCAACGAATGCCGCACGTTATTACCGTTTGAAAGTTGTTCCATGAACAATGTCATAACATTGGGCCGATTCGGAATGATGGTAATTGCCGGTCTGGTAATAATTCGTCCTCCGGCTGTCAGTGCTCACGGCGAGACGTCGATTCGCATTGCTACATTATCCCGAAAGATCTCCACAGCGACGACGAACGTTGCTGAACTTTATTTAAGTCGGGGTGAACTTCACCGCGAACATCGGGACTGGGCTGCTGCTGAAGCCGATTACGCTCAGGCAGGAAAACTAAAGCCAGACCTTCTCGCAGTGGTCATTTGTCGCGGTAATTTGCTGGCCGACATGGATCGTTTAGCTGAAGCAGAGGCGGCGTTTACGAAGGTGCTGAACCAACGTCCAGAGGAGGGTGATGCATTCATCGGTCGCGCTCGTGTGTTGTTGAAGCTCAATCGACGACTCGAAGCCATCGCCGATTATCAACGGGGCATCGCTAATCTTTCCGTTCCCGGCGTGAACTGCTATTTGGAACTGGCAAAGGCTTTGGTGGAGGAACATCGGGCCCCAGAAGCTCTCCTTTGTCTGGATGAAGGTGTGAAACGACTCGGTTCTGTCATCTCGTTACATGAACAAGCACTGCAATTAGAACTTGCAAGCAATGACCTGGAGGCGTCCCTTCGCCGCGTTGACGAGATTTTGAAAGTAGCCCCAAGAAAAGAAGCCTGGTTGGCTCGCCGCGGTGACATCCTTTTGTTGTCTCGTCGAACCGCAGAAGCTCAATTAACGTTTAAAGCAGCGCTCAGAGCAATTGATGCTTTGCCGCCTGTCCTGCAAAAGAGTCCGAGTGTATTGCAACTGGTCGATAGAATTCGGAGCTCACTCGGGCAAATCGTTCCAGCCGTCGCCAAAAGCGAGGATTGATCTCTTCGCATTTGCTTTTTAGAGCAAAAGGCGTTCAATGGCCTTCCAATGAAAACTTTCTTCGCGGCCTTAAAAAAACATTGGCGTAAGTTCTTTTTAGGCTGCGTTACTTTCCTTGGTTTTCTTTTTTTGAACAGTTGGTGGATGGTCCGTTCCACCGATACTCACGTCTTCAAAGATACGACTCAAACTCCTTCAAATAATGTGGGCCTGGTGCTTGGTACCAGTCCGCGTTTGAAAAATGGCGCCATGAATTGGCATTTCAAGGTGCGAATGGATGCGGCAGCTAAATTGTTCAAAGAAGGTAAAGTGAAACATCTGCTTCTGAGTGGTGATAATCATACGCTGGGATACGATGAACCTACCGAAATGAAAAAAGCGCTGCTTGAACGCGGTATTCCGGAATCGGCTATGACTCTCGATTTTGCCGGATTTCGCACGTTGGATTCGGTGGTTCGCGCGCATGCAATTTTTGGACAAGAGAAGGTCACCATTGTTACGGAAGATTTTCACGCCCACCGCTCCGCTTTTCTGGCAAAGCATTTTGGGCTGGACGCCATTGTGTTTTGCGCGGAACCGCTGGGTGCTCGCTGGACCGTTCGGATGCAAATTCGCGAGTTGGGCGCTCGTGGCAAAGCTGCATTGGATGCGCACGTGTTACATACGCAGCCCCATTTCCTGGGTGACAAGGTTGAAATCAAACTCGGCAGCAGCGAGGACATTCCTGCCAAGGGATAGTTTTAAATGCCGGCCGACAAATAATATGATTTCTCGCGCCGCCGTTTTATTAGTTCTGGTTTGGGCATTCGCGTCAATATCGCTTCGGGCCGGGCCCCAACCTTTGCATACAAACGCAGCTCCGATTCCCTTCGCCGTCACCAATGCTGCAGTCATTCAAATCGGCCCAGGTATTTTTCAGATCGGAAAGGTGATTTTGGACAAGAGCAAGAGGGCGATTTCCATTCCAGCCACGGTCAATATGAGAGAAGGAACGATTGAATATGCGCTCGTTCATGCCACCGGCAAAGTGCATGAAAGTCTTTTTAAGACCGACGTAGAGCCTTATCACCTGAACGTCGCTTTTCTTCTGTTGGGTGAAAAAGGGGGGATAGTGAAAACCAAAACCCCGGAAGAAAAAACCAGCGAAATTAACGGCGACAAAATTCATGTGTCCGCTTCGTGGAAAACAAACGACCTCGAGGTGACATTTCCAATTGAAGAGCTGATCACGGATGTCGAAACCAGGACCAATGCGTCGCATGGTGATTGGATTTACAATGGTTCCCGCGTCATTGATGGAACGTTCCTCGCCCAAAGAGATGGGTCACTGATTTCAACGATTGCTGATCCTGACGCCTTGATTAACAACCCGCGTCCCGCTCGTGACAATGATGATGCGTGGCAGGTGAACACAACGAATGTTCCGCCGGTCAATACATCGGTGCAAATCAGATTTGAGTTGCAGAAAGTTAAATAACGATGATTTTCCCGACATGAAACGCGGCTTTCTTTTTTTACTAATCGCTGGTGTCTCTTTCCAGGTCATTGCCAGGACTGAAAACGCTTCGTTGCGACATGAGGTTCAGCACGCCATTGATAAAGGGCTTTCTGCACTGGAAAAGATTCAGAGCACCAATGGTGCTTGGAATGCAGATCAACCGGCGGTGACAGCTCTGGCGATCACCGCTTTTAACGGCGAGCCCAGCGGTAAATTCCAGAAGAACCCGCCGCCGTTTCTTAAGAAGAGTTATTCCTATCTCGTCGGCTGCGCCAAACCCGATGGCAGCATCTACAACAAAAAGGAGTTGGTGAATTACAATACCGCGATTTCAACGATGGCCTTTGTGACATCCAAAAATCCTGAGTATCGCAAAACCATTGCGGCCGCGCACAGTTTTCTCGTGAGTTCTCAAGTGGATATGGGCGAGCGGGGAAAACTGGATACAGTCTTCGATGGCGGCATCGGCTACGGCAGCCATTACGATCATTCCGATCTTAATAATACCTTGGTGGCCCTGGAGGCGCTTTATTACACAAAAAACATGGCCAAAGATTCCGATGCGAAAGATCTCGATTGGTCGGCGGCAATCCATTTCCTCCAGAGTTGCCAAAATCTTCCGGGTTACAATCAGGAGACGTGGGCGAGCGACGATACAAAGAACAAAGGTGGATTCATTTATTATCCGGAAAAGAGCATGGCGGGTGAGGTTACCAATGCGACCGGACGCGTTGCTTTCCGTTCCTACGGCAGCGCCAGTTATGCGGGTCTCTTAAGTTATATCTATGCCGACTTAAAACCCGACGATCCGCGTGTCAAAGCTGTGGTCGCCTGGCTGGACAATAATTTCACTCTTGAAGAAAACCCCGGCATGGGGCCGCAAGGACTTTATTACTATTTTCAAACCATGGCGAAGGCTTTGACCATTGCTGGAATCGATACCATTGAGACCAGTGACGGAAAAAAGGTTAACTGGCGCGAACAATTGGCGCTGAAGCTAATTAATCTGCAAAAAGCGGATGGAACCTGGGCCAATGAAAATGGACGTTGGTGGGAAAAGGACCCTGCGCTGGTCACATCCTACAGCGTTATTGCCCTGGAACTGATTCATCGGGGGCTTTAGGCGCATCGAGTTTGTCGGTCTTGAGACGGATTCGATCGAAAGCGGACGGATTCAAAAGTAGCGTTCCGAAATCAGGACTCGTCGCGAGAATTCCCTGGGCGTTCCACTTTTCGAGCGTGAATTTCAAGCTGCCGCCTCGGTTGTAAAATGCCTGCACCGCATTGGCCCCGCGATAGTTGGAAGGTTCCGATTCTGGTTTGCGGAATTCAATTTGTTTCACCCGCTTCCAGGGGATTTCCATTTTCTTCCCTTCGACCGACGTCAGCACGACCTGATCATCGCGCATGTTGTTTAAGGTTCCAGAGACCTGATCGCCGTTGCGAAGTTTGGCAACGTCAACTTTATTCGTCGCGACGGGGAAGAGCGGCTCCTCGAATTGGCCATCCCAATCCGTTACGAGCAGATTGTTCAGCTTGATTGAACCTGTTCCATGGTGAACAAATCGCAGCGCCGTTCCTGTTCCGGCAAAGCCTTCCGCGTCGAACCACCGATTAATCAAGGCGCCGTCCACCAACAGGGCAATTAAATGGCGCTTTTTGTCTACTCGCACTTCAACACGAGCATTGTCTTTTTGGTGGAATGCGGGGACCGTCACGATTCCCAAAGTTGGATTACCTCCGGTTTCATGCTTTTTGACGGAAATCAGCTGCGTGTTGAACGTGTTATTTAACTGGAGGCTGTAAAAACCTCCGAATTCCGGTTCGTTGTCTTTGTTGGCGAGATTGATCGGTTGCAAATAGCTGGTGTAAAGCGCAACCGCCACGCCGAGTGATCCTTTCCAGTGCAGATCAAATTGAATGCTGGCTCGCTCGGGCAAATTGACGTCGCGTGCAATCGCCGACGATTTACTCGCAAAAAAAGCTCCATCCCGATAACTCCATACACCGGCATCCGGAACCGTTGTGACCTTACCCATCGTCCAACCCTCAATACCATCCGGGCCTTTGAACGTTATCGCTCGCGGAGGCGCGGCGGGCGTGACCGCACGAACCGCTTTGCGCGACAATGCCACTTTTCCAGCATACCAACTATCGACAGTTACTTTCTCGCTATCGAGTCCAAGAATATTGCCTTCGAATTCATCACCATCGAAGAATTGAATGCGTGAGGCATTTTCGGAGTTCGCGGACTGGGCGTGAAGGCGAATCTCACTCAGGCGTTCCGGAGAAAATTCAATTGGTTGCAGTGTGTCGGCGCGAGACCACGACAACGCCTTGCCCGGCTCCAAAGATTGCAAGTTGCCCAGCAACACATCCCCGTTTTCAAACAACAACGTGTCCTCGCTTGTGGATGTTGGGGTGCGATTGCCAATTTCCTCACCTTCCACTGGTTCTTCGAAGTTGCGCGACTGACCAAGATTAAACTCCATTTGGCGCACCGTTTTTGGATCAAACGTCACTCGGCCAAAGTTCGGATGAACGCCAGAGACTTCTTTGTCGGTCCATTTGTCCAGCAGCAGGGACAACGCTCCACCTCCGACGAAATTGACACGCATTTTCCAGGGATCCGGGGATTCTTTGATTTTCGGAGATGCGGCGAATACGATTTGGCGGACCCGCTCCATGGGGATCTGTAAAGAAGTCTGCCCGGTGGAGAAAGCCAGCTTACTATCACGGAGAGAACCAATGTTTCCGGTGATTTTGTCCCGATTCGCCAAAAAGAGAGCGTCTTCCTTGCCCGCAGTATCATTCAGGTCTTCCGTCCTGCCATCTGTTTCCGAGACACGCAGGTTGCTGATCTTGATCATCGGTCCGCTCATCTGTGCTGAAAAAGCCAGTCCAGTTCCACCGCCAATAAATCCATTGTCATCATGCCATTTTCCGGTGAGCACTCCGTCAATAAACAAAGCAAATCGTGCATCGGCTTTGTTCACGCGAATTTCGATATGCGCCCGGTTCTTTCGCATGAAAACCGGCGCCGCGACGGTGGATCCGATATACATGATTCCGCCGCCATTGGGATGAACCCGTTGAAGTCCGGCGTTATTGCCACCCAGATAAAGCACGTAACAGCTGGAGTTGAAATCGAAACGATCAACGACCTCCGTGTACAACGGAAGGAGCATCACAAACGGTCCACTCCACGCGAGATCAAATTCAATAGAAGCATTGGACGGCAGTTTGAGATCGCGGCCCAGAACCCCGTTGCGCGATGTGACGAAAGCGCCGTCCCGATATTCCCACGAATTGGCGTTTACCCGTTCCACTGACCATCCCGACAAACTGTTAGGTCCTTCGTAAACGACGGAAAATCCCTGGAAAGCAATCGCTCTTACCGATTCACGTGATGCTTGCAGGTTTTGGCCGAGCCAGGAATCGAAACTGATCTTCTTGTCATCAATTGACGTTAAATTGCCGAAAACTTCATCGCCATTAACGAAGCGGAATTTGCAATTGGCCTTTTGCTTCAGGGAGATGCGGTCGCCGCCTTCAAAGCTGATCGATTCAATATTTTTCGGTGTAAATTGTGCCGGTTGTTTGGAATCCGGATGCTCCCAACGAACCCCTGCCGTGGTGTCCATTGACGACAACTTGCCGTGCAAGGAAGAACCGTCGAGGAATTGCAGCCAATCGAGAGACGAGATCAGGTTGGTGTTCCCTGGGTTTCCATTGGCCACGCCGGCGCGAAAAATAACCGCGGCCTTTGCATTCACGACGGCGAATGTCATCAAAGCAGCTGCGATCAGGTTTCGTGCAATCATGTGTGTGTTGCGGGATTTCGTTTCTACCGTTCGTAAATCGGCAGATACCGATAATTTAGAGCGAGCGAAAGCAAAGAGGAGGAGGTTGAAAACGTCGGGCCAAATTGACCTTCCCAATTTCCATCAGCGCCCTGGGTCGCTTTCAAGGCCTGGACGTTCTTTTTATTCCACGCCTGCCATGCCTGGGGCGATGCGTGAAAATAGGCCTGGGCTCCGTAATACAGATAATACTGTTGATAGTTCGGCTCGGCCGGTGCTCGTTGCAAAAATTCGAAGGCGGATTGGAACGCTCGAGAATTTTTCTCCTTCGCCAGCGCCAGCACCAGACAACCGATCGCCGTGCGAGGCGCATTCGGACCAAGGGCGGAGGTATAACCGAACCCGCCTTCTGGTGTTTGGCAGGTGAGAAAGAATTTCAAGCCACGTTGAATGGCTGCTTCCGGAACGGCGATTCCGGCATTCCGCGCCGCAAATAAAGCGACCATTTGCGCGCCGCTGACCGTAGTGTCAGCATCCGTGCTTTCGGGAGAATAACGCCACGCACCAAATGCGTTGCGGGACTGTGAACTCAGGATGAGTTGAACCGCTTTTTCCAAAGCCGGGCCGAGACGGGGATCGTTCACGGTTCCATAAGATTCCGCCAGGGCCAGTGTTGCGAACCCGTGATTATACATCGAACGCCCGATGTAACCGGTCTTCGGATTCATTTGCTTCAAAATGAAGCTCAGTCCCCGATGAATCGAATCGGCGTAAGGCCCAAAATTCGGATCGTCTCCATGTGCCAGCATGCTGACTACCGACAAGCCGACCACCGCTGGTTCACCCCCATAAGGTCCATCGCCCCAGTTACCTTCGGCGGTTTGGCTTCGCACGAGATAGTTCAATCCGCGCACATAAATTTTATCCACTTCGCTGGGAGACACCTCGGATTTACCGATAAATAATTCCTGACCAGACAAAGAGCCCGTGCCTGCAATGATGCCGGTCGCCGCGAAAAAAGGTAGAAATACTCGACGCGCAAGCGATTGCGTCCGACGAGATGATTTCTTGAAAATAAAATGAATCACGTGTTATTCCGGCTCCTGCTCCAACGCTTTGAAATAACTTTCCAACTGGTCACGAAATTCCACCGGCAACGCTGCTCCCGCGGCGCCGCTGGCTTTCTGCACCGTCTTTTCGGCACCTTGTTTGCCTTGCGCGTTCCCGGTCGCATGGCCGGAGGCCTGTTCGGTTGTGCCACCGGTCGTATTGCCGCCGCCGGGCATCTTCATCGGCATGCCTTTTCCGGGCTTTTGCGGCTGCGCCATCATTTTCATGAGGAACGCCATGTCCTCGGCACCGCTTTTATTTTGGGCTGAGGATGGCGGAGGATTGCGCTGGGCCAATTCATTGATCAAGTTGATTAAATCCGTCAGTAAATCAATGCTCCGGGTTTCTGTTTCCACCGTCGCGTTATCGGTCTGTGGTTTAGTCAGCAAAACCTCCACAGCGTTCAAAGCGGCGTGGGCTTCATTAAAAGGACGCGCCAGGATGGCAACCTGGTTTTTGTCTTTCATTTCCACCAGTTCTTCCGTGACTTTTTTCTGATTACCCACGATCGAGTCTGCCCGTTTCTTGTAATTCTCCGCGTCACCTTTTTGTTCATCCAACAAACGGGTTTGCTGCTGGATTCCCATCTCACGTTCGCGCATGCGGAGCAGGGCAATCAGTTGTTTGGTCAGGTCTTCCGGTTTTGGGCCGGATCCCTGGCCTTCGCCGCCGTTACTGTTACTTTCCTGTTTTGGTGGTTCCAACTTCGTTGCCCAGTCGGCAAACTTGGTCGAAAGAGTGGCGAGCGAGCGGCTCGCTTCCATGCCGATATTGTCCACGATCATCCCGCGAACCCGGTCGAGTTCCTCGGCGGCGCGATCCGTTTTCATTTGTTTGCTGACTTCGCCGTAATTTGTCTTTTGGGTCCGTTCGAAGAAGCGATTGATTTCCTTTTCCAAACGAAGCGTTTCCTTTTGCGCATCGTCCTGGGCATCGGAAAGTTTGCTGTTGATGCGTTGGACCTTGGGCGAAAGTTCGGACGGCAACAACCCGATGCTTTCAGGAATGACTTTCTGCAGTTCACCACTGATCTCGTTTTCGGAAGTGCTTACTCGACGCAAGCGTTGCGCCAGGGTCAAGGCCTGCAAATCGTCCAGGCCCTTATTCACCTTGCCCTGGATTTTTTCCAATTGTTTCAGGATGTCTTCTTCTTTCTGGCGCGCGTCCGCGAGATTTTTCTCTTTTGCATTGGCATCGCCGGCATTCTTTTGCGCCGCGTCCAGGTCCTGGGAAGCGGATTGCATGTTTTCCTGCGACAACTTCTGCATGTCCTGGAAGTTCTTTGCCCAATCCTGCAGCAGCTGCTCTTTGAAAACGGGATTCTTCATCGCTTCCCGCAATGTTTGCATTCCTTCACGAGCGAGTTGTTCCAGCGTTTGCGCATTTTGCGTCTGGTCTTGTTTGGTGGCGCCAATTTTGTCCGCCGTTTGCTTCGCCGAAGAATTCTTGTCGCTCTGCAGTTCTGAAGTTTTCGCGGCGATCTTATCTTCCATGCGGGCGATTTCTTCGACTTGCGCGAGCGTGGCTTCCAATTGCTGGCGGATCAGTTCCGCGTGCTGTTCGTTGCCGAGGACATGAATGCGATAAACCGGTGTTTCCACCCGTTCACGATGCGGATAATAGTCGCGAGCGTATCCGGTCAGTTCGACCGAAGAATCCGGAGGAATACCGAAGACCGCCGGTCCCCATTGGAAAACTTTCTCCACCGATTTTTCATGCGGGGTACGGGTCTGCGTTTTCATTTCCGTGACGCCGCGCGAGTCGATGTCATCCGTCCCCGCGCTGAAGTCCCAGGAAATCCCATAATCATTCACCCCGAAATCATCACGCGTTTGCAAACGGATATTCAAAACGTCGCTGTAAAGAATGGCGGAATCACGAGCCATCTCCGGCAGGTCAGGGTAGGGGGCGAGGTCTTTTAAAGGCTGCACCGCAAGACGCCACGGCGCGCCGTTGCTCAAGCCCAATTTATCCTGCCACGAAAACAGGAATTGATTCACGTTATCGTTCGTCAAAGGTTCCGTGGAGAACTCATCTCCCGTCACTTTCAATTTTTCCGGCTCTTTGCCTTCCAGCTGCAACTCCGCATGGGCAATCTCTCGACTCAGTTTTGCGTGGAACGCGACCGAACTTCCTTCAAGCAGTGGAATGGTTCCGTTCTGCACGGTAATATTCGTCGCAGGTTGTTTCAAATAATCCGGCAGTTGAATTGCCGCCGTCAGTTCCTTCAGAGATGGACGGTAACTGGGCACAATCGACAAACGTTTTTCGGCATCGCCCAGCTTCATGGTCAGGACTCCATTCTGGATCTGGCCGGGAACATGGAACACAGCGAGGCCATTCTCTGTGCTGCCTTTGAGGGCAGGTTGCTGGCCGACTCGGCCTTCCGCCTTCGACGGTCTCCAAAACGAGCGATAAATCACTCGCGCCACGACGTCGAAATTCTCGCCATGCGGCACGATGAGATTGTCCGATGCCACCTCAAGGTCGACCAGCGTGTAATGATGAATCTTCAGGAAAGGCGCGGCGAGACGCGCAAACGCGTTGCCGCTTGCGGCCGGGAAAATAACGACCATCAACAGCGTCAGTCCCAACAGGACGCCTGCGGCAACAAAAGTTCGTTTTGCTCCGCGTGTTTCAACTGCTTCCGCGAAACGATATTTCTCGGCCTCGGCGGCGACCTGTTTGATCGCGGCGCGATAAAGCTCAGGTGAAAAATTACTGTCGTGTTGCTGTTCTGTGGAAAGTTCCACGATGCCCAGCAGCCGGTCGCCGAGTCGACGAAACCGTTTTTGCACGAGGATGGCCAGTTTCCGTTGATCGCGGCGTTTCAGGACCCAATGAAGCATCCAAAAGGCTGCCGCCGGAACGATGACGACGAGTGCAACGATGAAGAGCAGCGAACGGAGCCAGATCGGCGAATTCCAAAAGCGATCTGAAAGGAAAAGCGCAAGAAACGTGGTGCAGAGGCCGATGAGGCCTACGGAAATTGCCAGGGCCGTCTCGAATTTCCAAAGACGACGTTCCAACTCCAGGAATTGCCGACGCAAACTGTCCGGCAAGGTCACGGAGCGATTTTCTGGCTGAACCACGCCATAATTTGGAAGATAGCCTCTAGGAGTGTCAAGGAAACCAACCGTTCTTTTCCTGAGGCTTGCGGACTTAAAAACCATCCGCTGGCCTTAGAAAAAGAAAGAGCCGCCCCGGTTTCCCGGGGCGGCTTTGTTTTTTTATTCCTGTAGCGGCGCGTCTCTGACGGACGCAGTTCTTTTCGATCTTAGTTGGTCGTAATGGTCACTACTTCCGAAACCGCTGATTCGCCACCGTTGTTTACTGCCGTCACGACAATATCAATCGTCGCATTGGCAGGAAGATTCTCGATGGTGAAATCGAGATCCGCGGGTGAGCCCACCGCCGTGTAATCACCTTCTGCACCGTGAATCTTTGTGAAGACACGGTAATACTCGGCGCGGGCGGAAGGATCCCATTTCAACGCCACCGCATTCGGTCCGATGAGAACCGCCTGGAGGTGTTCAACGATGTCCGGAGTTTCCAGGGCACCCGGCTTATTGAAGCCGAACGCTACCCAACGTGCATCGAATGGACTGATTAATTGCGCCATCTCATCGATAACACCACGGATTCGCTTCCGCAGCTTCTCCGCGGCGATGTTGCGTGTTTCCAGCAAATCATCGACGGCGGCGACCTGTGTATTGACGTTATTCTGCGCGACGAGCAGCTGATCATATAACGCCTGGCAGCGTGCCGCCGTGATGTTGTGCAGAGGATCCTCTTGTTCCGGGTGCGCTGTGAAATAGGCTTTAAACGCCTGCAACACAACCAGCAGCTCCTGCACCGTGCCGGGAATCATCGTTGTACCGACGAGACCGAGCACGTCATAAGCTTGAGAATAGTCACCGCCGAACAAGGGCTTCAGGATATCGCGACCGAGCGTTAGGAACGCGCGGACCGTAATCACCATCGCCGCCAGAACGGAACGGTAGTTGGTAAGAACGACCTTACCTGCCTCGTGATTGTTGCACGTTGTCGTCAACGCGTCGGCATCCGTGCCGATGTTATCTGCTGTGTTTTGCAGCAGAGGGATACCAGCGCCATGCGTTGTTGCAGCGGCTTTAACGACCGCTGCAGCACCGCGAAGTGCCGGAATTGCTTTTAGTTCTTTTTGTTTCATATGTTTTTCTTTCTGTTTTGCGTCGTTTCACAGTGCTGCTGTAAAAGCAGAAAACAGTTCTGCTTTCGACACAGCCAGGCGACATGCCTGAGGCCTATATTTCTGTAGCGGCGCGTCTCTGACCGCCGCACTTCCATTCAGCCCATCCGCTATTCCCACGCGATTTACTGATTACTGACAGACATCCGACATCCGTCTTCTGACCTCTGTCTTCCGTCTTTCGCGTTTCACGTTTTACGCAACGCAACACGTTCTACGCTTGACGAAGCACATCGCTGTCGGCGACAAACAACATGTTTTTCCGCCCGCGATTGGTGTGGGTTTTCTACGTCCACTCCCGGTCTTCGTTGATCCACTCAACGACTCGCGTTGAATTTCACGGGGAACAGCTTACAGAGGGGGATAGGGCAAAACGTGCCCCATGCCTCAAGAAAGTTGAAAATTTTCGACGTCGGTTCTAAGCCCTGTTTCCGCGGGGTTTAACGATTTGCAAC
>CBHTTJ010000072.1:0-24860 GCA_966095605.1 uncultured bacterium
GTCTTAAACTCTTGTGGTGCAGGTTTATCTACAATAATGAAGCAGCCGAAACGCTCCAGCCGAGAGGTTGTATCCCAACCTTCGAAAGACGATGAGTGTGCAACGCCGTCGCGTTGCCCCATTGTCGCCTTGGGCGCGTCGGCGGGCGGGTTGGAGGTGTTTCAACTGTTCTTTTCCAGGATGCCGGCGGACAGCGGGATGGCTTTTGTCGTGATCCAACACCTTGATCCTCGGCACGATACGTTGATGCCTGAATTGTTGGCGAAGCATACCGCCATGAAGGTGCTGCGCGCGGAAGATCAACTGGAAATCAAGGGAAACCATGTCTATGTGATTCCGCCCAATGTGGCTCTGAGTATCGACGGGTGCAGTTTGCGAACCGCGTCGCTACCTCCGAGCGCGGATCGAAAGTTGATCGATTTGTTTTTCCGTTCGCTGGCCCTCGATCAACATGAAAGTGTGGTGGGTATTGTGCTTTCCGGCACGGGTACGGATGGAACGTTGGGATTGAAAGCCATCAAAGAGCACGGCGGATTGACTATCGCCCAGGCCCCTGACACCGCGAAATACGACAGCATGCCGCGTCATGCGGTTTCGACCGGTTTCGTTGATTATGTTCTCCCGGTGCAAGAGATGCCGGCGCGCATCATGGAATACGTCAAGCATCTGGACATTCTCCATCACCGACAGGGCGCCGAGGCAATGGAGAAGGAAGCGGGTTCTTTTCTGCCGAAAATATTTTCGATTCTCCGAAAACGAACGGGTCATGACTTCAGCAGTTACAAACAGAGCACGCTGGTGCGCCGGATCCAGAGAAGAATGCAGATTGTTTATTTGGATTCGGCGGCGAAATACCTGCAATACCTCGGAGAAAATCCCGACGAAGTGGATGCATTGTTCAAAGATCTGTTGATTGGAGTAACCCAGTTTTTTCGGGACGGCGAAAGCTTTGAAGTTCTCGCCAGAAAAATTATTCCCACGCTGTTTAAAGAAAAGGGAAAGGACGACCAGGTGCGCGTCTGGGTGCCGGGCTGTGCGTCGGGAGAAGAAGCGTATTCGTTCGCGATTCTCCTCGCGGAATTCGCGGAGGGCCTTTCGGAACGCCCGCGAATCCAGGTCTTCGCGACGGACCTCGATGTGGATGCCCTGGAATTTGCGCGCAAGGCCCGATATTCCGAAGACATTGTGGATCAGGTTCCTGCTGCGCGGTTGAAGCGCTTTTTCAAAAAGATCGGGACGACTTACGAATTGATCGATGAAATCAGGGAGTTGTGCATTTTTTCCCCACATAACCTGATCAAAGATCCTCCGTTTTCCCGGCAGGATCTGATTTCCTGCCGCAACCTTTTGATTTATTTCGAAACGGATTTGCAGAAGAAGCTGCTGCCGCTGTTTCATTATGCGTTGAATCCGGCGGGGTATTTGTTTCTCGGGCCTTCCGAAAATATTGCCAGCCGCAGTGAACTTTTTCGCGCGATTGACCAAAAGCATCGCATCTTTCAGCGAAAACCGACGTTGCTCCATTCCTCGACCCACGTGCCGGTGATTGATCCCGGGCGAGTGACGAAGTTTCAAACCATGGCGATGCCGCCGGTGAATGCTCCGAAAGAACAGGGGCTGGCCCGGTCGATTGAGCGGGTCATTCTTGAAGAATTTGCGCCGGCGAGTGCGGTTATAAATGGCCAGGGTGAAGTGCTGTATTTTTCGGGTAACGTTGGCAAGTACCTGGAGCCGCCCACGGGAATTCCCAACAACAAAATCGTGGCGATGGCGCGGAAGAATCTTCGGCTTGAATTGCGAACGGTTATCCATCGGGCCATTTCCACGGGGAAAGAAGCGGTGCGGGGAAATATCAAGATCGCGACCGGACGCGACGCGCAGCAGCTTGACCTGGTGGTGCGGCCTCTTTCGGAGTTGGGCAACGATCCGGAACTCTACATCGTTCTCTTTCGCGAGTTGATTCCCTCCAAAACGCCCCCCAGTGCGCCGGCGGAAGACTTTGGCAGTCATGAACACCCGGTCATCAAGCAGTTGGAAAACGAACTGCGTACTACCAAAGAAGATTTACAAACGACCATCGAGGAACTCGAGACTTCGAACGAAGAGTTGAAATCGGCGAACGAAGAACTTCTCTCCATGAATGAGGAGCTTCAATCTGCCAACGAGGAATTGCAGACCTCGAAGGAAGAGGTGCAATCCGCCAATGACGAGCTCCAACGGAAGATCGAAGAAGTGGAGGCGGCGTCGACGGAGCTTCGCCGAGCGCATGAAGAGCGGGCTCGGCTGGCGGCGATCGTGCAAAATTCGGAAGATGCCATTATTGGCAAAAATCTCGACGGCATTATCACGAGCTGGAATTTGGGGGCCGAGCGGATGTTCGGGTACGCCTCGGGTGAAATTATTGGGCAACCCATTGCAACGATCATCCCGAACGAAAGACGCGATGAGGAAAATTATATTTTGGGACGGTTGCGGCGCGGTGAACGTATTGACCATTACGAAACCGAACGTCTCACCAAGGATGGACGGAGACTTCAAGTATCGTTGACTGCTTCTCCGATTCGAGATCCTCAGGGCGTGATTATCGGTGTTGCCAAGATCGCGCGTGATATCACCGAAAGAAAAAAATCCGACGAAGCCAAGGTCCGGCTGGCGGCGGTTGTCGAATCCTCCGATGACGCCATCATTACGAAAACTCTCACTGGCATCATCACGAGCTGGAATAAAGGAGCCGAGAAAATTTTTGGTTATACAGCCGAGGAAATGATTGGGAGGCCAATTACGGATTTATTTCCCAAAGATCGCCTGGACGAAGAAGTAAAAGTTTTAAGTCACATCCGGCGCGGAGAACGTCTGGAGCACTTCGAAACAGTTCGCAAGACCAAAGACGGGCGCCTTATCGATATTTCCTTAACGGTTTCTCCCATCAAGGACCCTCGTGGGCAAATTATCGGCGCGTCCAAAATCGCCCGCGATATTTCGGAACGAAAGCGCGCTGAAGTGGCTGTGCGTGAATCGGCGGAGCGTTTACAACTTGCGTTGTCCGCGGGTGAATTGGGCGATTGGAGATGGGATGTTGCCACGGATTTGGTGACACTTTCCCGTCAAGCCGCAGCGATTTTTGGCCTTTTGCATGATGCTCCCATTGGGTGGACCGATCTGCTGCGGTTATTGCACCCGGATGATCGGGAGCGAGCGCAGTCGGCGGTCGAAAAGGCGATCTCCAACCGCGCTCCGTACGACATTGAATATCGGGTCACCCGCCCATCCGGAGAATTCTGTTGGATTGCTGCGAAAGGTCGGGGCACGTACAGCGCGGAAGGCGCGGTCACGGGAATGATTGGTGTAGTTCAGGACATCACCAGTCGAAAACGAGCAGAAGAATCACTACAGGACGCCCAACAAAAGCTGGCCCAACATGCGCAGGAGCTGGAGCGGCAGGTGAACGAACGCACCGCTCATCTCAACGAAAGTATCCAGTCATTGGAAGGACTTTGCTACACCATCGCTCATGATTTAAGGTCGCCGCTGAGAGCCGTGCAGGGCTTCACCAAGATCATTATGGAGGATTACGCGGCATCCTTCGATGATACCGGACGTAATCTCGCTCAACGCATTGTTAATGGCGCGACTCGCATGGATACGCTCATTCGGGATTTGCTGGATTACGCCAAATTGAGCCAAATCGAAATACCAACCCGCAATGTGGATCTGAATACTTTGGTGCAGAAAATAGTCCAGAGCATGTCTACGGAGATTGAAGCAAGGCAGGCGACGCTGGAGATAAAACCGTTACCGACAGTGCAAGGCAACGATACGCTGCTGCAACAGGTTTTCGCCAACCTGCTGAGCAATGCTTTGAAGTTTGTCCCGCCGGATGTCACGCCGCGAATCGTGGTGTGGTCAAAGAGGAATAAGGAATATCAACGCGTTTTTGTTCAGGACAATGGCATTGGCATCGAGAAAGAGTATCACGAACGTATCTTTGGGATGTTCCAGAGGTTGCACAACGACGAGAAAATCTATCCGGGAACGGGCATTGGTCTGGCCATTGTAAAAAAAGCCATGGAACGAATGGGTGGGAACGTGGGGATTATTTCGGGTTCACGGGAAGGAAGTACGTTTTATCTCGATTTCAAACCGGAGGCTGTCCGATGAGAACCTGTACCGTGTTGAGTGCAGACGATGGCGAAGATGATAACCTGCTTCTGCGACAAGCCCATCGGAAGAGTCTGGCCACTTTCAAGCTGCACATCGTTAACGACGGACAAACGGCCATCGACTATTTGGAAGGAAAGCAACAATTCGCGAACCGCGCGCTATTTCCACTGCCGGACCTGCTCCTGCTGGATTTGAAAATGCCCAGGAAAAGTGGCTTCGAAGTATTGGATTGGTTGCGCCAGAATGTCACCTTTCAGAAAATGCCTGTCGCCGTTTTTAGTTCTTCACAGGATTCAGCCGACCTTAAGAAGGCATATGAAAAAGGTGCGACGTGGTTCCTGATGAAACCCGTTGATTTCGATGAACTCGTCTCTTTGGTGAGCGCGATCAACCGATGGGAGATTGATCAGAGTCCTTTTGCCTTTACGACATTGCCTTCTTATCGGAACGCGCCTGAGGCTCAGGCTTGAAGGCGGTACGCAGAGTTGCCCTTTAGCAGCGTCGCGAGATCTCGGTCCATCACCGCGCTGGAAACCCCCGGCTCAATTCTATGTTGTAGGGATTTACTTAAATTTCGGTGAATTTCATCCCACCAGGTAAAGCCTGACAACACAACCTAGTTGGCTCGGTTTTGGCTTCAATTATTTCTAAGAGAACGAGAAACCGTGGCCGAAAAGGATTTCCTTCACCTTGACGGCTGGCGCGGAACCTTGAAGATTCATGCAAACGGATATGGCTGGAGAACAGGCATCCAAAATCAAGAAAATCCAGGAACACGCACAGTCGATCCTGGAGGAACAACACCATGTTACGCACCAGGAAACGGTGTCGATTCTTCACCGGTTCGTTCATTTCTGGGTCTTTCTTGCGAAAAACTTTAACAGCAATCGGTGTCCGGTGCGGGCGTCGGCTCTGGCTTACACCACGATTTTAGCCCTGGTTCCGGTTCTGGCGGTCGCGATTAGTATCTCCACGAGCCTTTTGAAGTCCAAGGATGGCGAGAAACGGATCGAAACGGCCATCGAAGCGCTGGTGAACAAATTGGCGCCGCAATTGGGTTTAATTTCGCAAGAGCAGGATGGCGGGACCAACGCCCGTAAGGAGGTGGTCATGAAGATCAAGGGTTTTGTCGACAGCGTGAACGGCGGAACGCTCAGCACGATGGCGTCGCTGGCTCTTTTGTTCATTGCAATTTCGTTGTTGGTCAATATCGAGAACACCATGAACGATATCTGGGGCGTGACGCGCGGGCGAACGTGGGGCGCGCGGGTGGTGCAATACACGGCAACTTTGGTGCTCGGATCGATTGCAGTGTTCGGGGCGGCGGCGTTGAACGCGGGACCTTACTTTGATTACACCAAACAGCTGCTCGATTACCTCCCGTTCATCGGCCATTTCATCTATGACATTCTCCCGGTGATGCTGTTGGTGGTGGGTTTTGCTGTCTTCTATCGTCTTATGCCGAACACCACGGTAAAATGGTCGGCGGCGTTTGTGGGCGGCGCGTTGGGCGGTGTGCTCTGGCACCTGACCAACACCTTCAACGTGATCTTCGTAAAACAGGTCGCCAGCAACATGAGCATCTACGGGAGCCTCGGAGTGGTGCCGATCCTTTTGGTGGGCATTTATTTTTCGTGGTTGATCCTGTTGTTGGGTGCGCAGACGGCCTATGCGTTCCAGAATCGACGCGTTTATTTGCAGGAGAAAGAAGCGGAAAGTATTAATCAGCGTGGGAAGGAATTCATAGCCTTGCGCGTCATGACCTTTCTGGGCCAGCAATTTCACAAAGGCGAATGTCCGCCGACGCAAACGAAGATCGCGGAATCGATTGGTGTTTCGAGCAAACTGATCAGCCGGGTGATTTCACCCCTGCTGGAGACGCGGCTCGTGATTGAGGCCAAGCCATCCCTCGAAAAAGACGCGGTGGCTTATGCGCCGGGCCGGCCACTGGATCAAATTTCCTATCAACATATTCTTGATGCGATGCGGGCGGGGACGGGACGCGAATTGCCGACGCGGCAGGAGCCGGCGTGCGAATTGGTGCGGAAAGAATTCGAAAAGATTCGCAATGCCGAACGCATTCGCGCGGAAGAAATCACCCTGGAAGCATTGGTGAAAGCGACAGCGGGGAGTGCGTTTGAGACAAAATCGGTGGCGTCTTGATTCTTGACTCGCGCCTCCGGGAATTCGCAAGCTTGTCACTATGATTATTGGCGTTCCGAAAGAGATTAAACATCAAGAACATCGCGTCGCTCTCCTCCCGTCCGCGGCTTACCAGCTGATCAAACGTGGCCATCAGGTTATCGTGGAGAAAAATGCGGGCGTGGGTTCCGGTTATCCCGATGCGGACTACCAAAACGCCGGCGCGCAGCTGGTCGATGATCATAAGGAAGTTTTCGCCAAGGCGGACTTGATCGTAAAAGTCAAAGAGCCGCAGGAATCCGAAATTCCGTTGCTTCGCAGAGGCCAGATTCTTTTTACCTACCTTCATTTGGCCGCCAGCAAAGATTTGACCGAAGGACTTTTGAAATCCGGCGTGACTGGAATCGCCTACGAAACGATCGAGGTGAATCGCCGTCTTCCATTGCTTGAACCGATGAGCGAAATCGCCGGTCGTATGTCGGTCCTGGTGGGCGGTTATTTTCTCGCGAAACACAACAAAGGCGCGGGTGTGTTGCTGGGCGGTGTGCCAGGAGTGTTGCCCGGGCGCGTGGTCGTGTTGGGTGGCGGTGCCTCTGGGATTAATGCCGCCCGCATGGCGCAGGGACTGGGCGCCGATGTCACGATTCTCGAAGTCGATTTGGAACGCATGCGCTTTCTCGACATTACGTTGCACACGGCCCACACGTTATTCTCCAACGAAGCGCATTTGATGGATCTCTTGCCGACGGTAGACCTGTTGATTGGGGCGGTGTTGGTGCCGGGAGCAAAAGCCCCGAAATTGATCCGACGCGATATGCTTCGCCGGATGCGTCCTGGCAGTGTGTTGGTGGACATCGCGATTGACCAGGGTGGCTGCGCGGAAACGTCACGTCCAACGACGCACGACAATCCGACCTATATTGAAGAAGGTGTCGTACACTATTGCGTTGCCAACATGCCGGGAGCCTATGCCCGAACCGCGACGCAGGCGTTGACCAATGTAACATATCGTTACATTGAAATGCTGGCCGATTTGGGCCTGAAAGAGGCGTGCCAGAAACAGCCCGCTTTAATTGGCGGGATCAATGTGATGGGTGGTAAGTTGACGTATAAAAACGTCGCTGACGCGCACGGAATGCAGTACGAGCCTGTGGCGTTATAAAATTTTTTGCCTCGGAAGAACATCGTTCGACCGGATATGCGGTGTTAACTGTGAAGTTGATGATGTGATGACTGGCGTTCCATTCGTTTACCTGAACGTCGCAACGACGGCGGACGGCAAAATTGCGCCAACGAAAGAGCGTTACGTCCAGTTCAGCAGTGATCGCGACCAGGAACTGCTGCTTGAATTGCGCACCATGGCCGACGCGGTTATGTGCGGTGCCACCACGATCAATTCCTTTCCCATCGACCTTGGTCCCGGCGGGGCGAAGTACCAGAAGATGCGCCTGCGCAATAAGCTCACGGAATATAATCTGCGGGTAATTGTCAGCGGATCCGGCAGCGTTGATCCTGACGCTCATATTTTTAAGCATCGTTTCTCGCCGATTATCATCCTCACCACGGACCGGGCTGGGAAAAAGTTGAAGCGATTACGAGAAGTCGCCGATGCGGTGGAAAGTTTTGGAGAAACTGAATTGGATTTCGTCGCCGCGCTGCATTGGTTGAAAAAGAAATGGAACGTCAACCGGCTCCTCTCCGAAGGGGGAGGGGAAGTGAATGCGGCGCTGTTTCGTGCCAAACTTATCGATGAAATGTACCTGACGATTGCGCCGGTTGTCTTCGGAGGACGGAATGCGCCGACTCTGGCTGGTGGCGAGGGGGTAAAGCGATTGGCCGATGCAACTCCGATGAAAATCAAATCGATGAAACGGGTGGGCGATGAGTTGTATCTGGTTTACCAGGTGGTTCGTTAAAGGCAAAAACCTGTAACATTTTTTAATGGGAAACGTATTAAAGACCATATGAACAAACGCTTTTTCCTCCTCACAGCTGCGATTGCTGTAACGCTGGTCGGCTTCACTGTCTATAAAGTGCATGCCGCACAATCGGAACGGGCCGCACGCGCTGGCGTGCTTCAGCGAATTGTGAAAGGGTTGGATTTAAGCGAAGACCAGATCGAGAAAATCAAAACTGAGCTGCGGGCGGAAAAAGAAACACTCGTTCCATTGGTCAAGAACCTGCACCAAAGTCGCACCGCCTTGCGTGAGGCGATCCATGCCAAGGACGCCACTGAAACCAGCGTGCGCGAAGCCGCCAGCAAAGTTGCCTCGGCCGAGAGCGATCTTGCCGTGGAGCGGATGAAAATTTCGGCGAAGATCAACCCCATTCTGACAGCGGAACAGATCGAGAAAGTAAAAGAATTTGAATCGAAGGCTGATGAGGCTTTTTTCGGAATTTTGAAACGCATCGGCGAGGCGCTGGAAAAAAAGTAACAGCGCAGCCGATCAAACGCTCGACAGAACGTGAGCGCGGTCGATGAAATCGAAACGGTGAAAGATGAAGCGGAATTGCTGGCCAGAATCCGGAATGGTTCGCCCGATGAATTTGGCGAACTCATCCGCCAGCACCAGGGTCTCGTCTTTTCCATTCTTTACCGTTACGAACGCGACACACAGCTGATCGAGGACCTGGCGCAGGATACTTTTTTGAAGGCGTGGAAGGCGCTGGACCAGTTTGACGGGCGTGCGCCCTTTTCGCATTGGCTCTCACGAATTGCGGTGCATGTCGCCTTGGACCATTTGCGCAAGAGGCGCCGGGTGAAGAACGAGATTGGGTTTGATGAACTGGGCGAGGACGCGCTCGAGTGGTTGCACGCGGAGAATGACCGGAGCGAGCTGGAACCGGGGCAGGCGCGGGAGATTCTGGAAATTGCGTTTCGGGAGCTGACCGCGGAAGAACGATTGGTTTTGACGCTGCAGGAAATTGAGGGGAAAAGCGTGAAGGAAATTTGTGACGCAACGGGTTGGACGAGCGTCTCAACCAGAGTGCGGGCATTCCGGGCGCGGGCAAAGTTGAAGAAAGTTTTGTTAAAGATGGAGAAACAGAAGAAATGAAAGACGAAAACATCCAAAAGTTATGGGCGGCAGCGCGAAATGAAAACGCGCCGGAAGTGCCGTTTAACTTCGAAGCCAGCGTTCTTTCGGCGATTCGCCGCGATCAGCGTCGGAGTGCCGTGCCGTCTTTCTTCGACCAGTTGAACCTGCTGTTTCCACGTCTCGCGGCGGGGGCGTTGCTGATCATCGGCCTGTGTGTGGCCACGGATTTTTATTTTTCCAAGGAAGAGCCTACGACGACTGCGGATGTGCAACAGGCCGCTGAGGAATGGCTTTTTGCCTCGAATTGAGAATGAAAGGTTTCAAACCATGGTTGGTCATCGGGTTGGTGTTCTTCGCCGGCATTGCCGTCGGAGTACTGGGGATGCGCGCGGTTATTCGCCGGCCTCCGGTCGGAGTGCCGGGCGATCCCCAGAAGCGAGTGGAATTTGTGCGTGACCGATGGGAGAAGGAAATGGTGGCTGATCTCAACCTGACTCCCGAACAGCAAACGAATGTTCACCAGATTTTCCTGATATCGGGTGAGCAGATGCGGAAGCTGCACAATGATTTTGAGCCAAAAATGAAGGAGATTTTTGCGACAGCCCATACCAACATCGCCGCTCAATTGACGCCCGAGCAACGGGAGAAGTTCGAAAAGTTCACCAAAGAACGCCGCGAGCGTTTCAAGGACCGGGATTTCGGTTCGCATCATGGCAAACGCCCGCCCCTGGCTCCGCCACCGAATAAACCATAATCCGATTTTCCGACAAAGCCTTCAGGGTGGAAAAATTCTCAATTGGCTCGAAATTGAATCATGAGCTGGACAGAATCAAATTGGTTTAAGCAATGGCTGGAATTGGCCAACGGAACCAACGACAATCCGTCGGCCCAATCCAGGTAATCCTTACATGAACAACGTCGATGCAGGCTCCGATTCAGGTAAAGCCTGCATTGACGCTACTTGCTCGTTTTGCTAACAGTTCATCGTTCCCAAGAAGTTGAGCAGCGAAGCCTGTAGGCGTAGCGCTTTCGCGCGTGCGCGTACCGTCCCTTCCTGCTACTCCGTCCTCACCCAACAACGCCCATAACTATGAAACTGCTACGCACCCTCTCTATTGGCTTGTTGGTCCTGACAGCAAGTATGCAAACAAGCTCCGCCAAAATTTTCGACGGCGGAGTCGACTCCGAAAATCTCGGCAAAGGTGACTGGATCTATTACCTGAGCATGGCGACAAATCATCTTGGCGGCCATGTTTCCAGCGTCACTAGCATCAATACGCTGATGGATTATTACGTCTCCCAGGGATTGAAATGGTTTGTGGTGAAGGCGGGAACCGGTTCTACGAATTTCAATGGCAGTGGCTCGACGCCGCAATTCACAAGTACGTTGGTCAACGCGGCGCACGCGAAAGGACTGAAAATCTTCGGTTATACACGTTCTTACGGCGATAACATCCAGGGAGAAATTGATATTGCGACACGCTGCTTCAATCTGGGGGCGGACGGGTTTATTCTGGACGCGGAATCGGAATGGGAAAGTGGCCATCAAGGTACGCAAGGACCTAGCAAGGCGATTCAACTCTGCTCCGGAATCAAGGCCGCGTGGCCGACAAAGTGGCTTGGACATGCGCCATTTCCTTATATCAGTCTGCACAGCAGTTTTCCGTACAAGGAATTTGGATACTATTGCGACACGGTAATGCCGCAGGATTATTGGTACAGCATCGGCGTGAGCCCGTCGACGATGGTGGCAGACATGGATCGCGAATGGCGTAACTGGCAGGCGTCTCTGACTGGACAATGGACGAATGCGATCAAGCCTTTGGCGCCCATTGCGCAGGCCGACGCGTCGGCAATCCCTGGTTCTGACATCACGGCATTTTTCAATGCGCTTAACAACAGCACTGCTCCAGCGACTGTAGGCGGCTACAAAGGGATCAGCTTTTGGCGTGCGGATCTGCACACCGCGTCTCAATGGAGTGCGATTAAAGCGGGGACGCTTAGCCCGATTCAACCTCCTCCCGACAACAGCATTATCGTCGATAATCCTTCGGCAACGGTGGTCGGAACGTGGTCAACCGGCACAAGTTCCACCGACAAATATGGTGCGGACTATCGCTTCAAGAATGGTGGGAGTGGCTCCGCCTACCTGAAGTTCACTCCGAGTATTCCGAGCGCTGGTGACTACGCCATTTACGAATGGCATCCACAGGGCAACAATCGCAGCACCGCGGCTCCGTATGTTGTCGCTTACAACGGCGGTACCGCAACGATTCCTGTGAACCAGCAAATCAACGGTGGCCAATGGAACTTGCTGGGAACCTTTAACCTGGTTAACGGAACGATAAACAACGTGAAGCTAACGGATGCCTTTGCCGATTCTGCTAACGTTGCGATCGCGGATGCGATCAAATTTACTCCGATTGCCAATGACATTATTATCGACAACCCGGCGGCTACGATTGTCGGAAGCTGGACCACGGCAAGTTCAGCCACCGATAAATTTGGTTCGGACTACCGTTACACTGGGCCGGGTTCAGGCTCTGCTTATCTGCAATATGCGCCGAACCTGACCACCGCAGGCAGCTATGAAGTCTACGAATGGCACTCGGCGGGAAGCAATCGCACGACCGACGCACCTTATGTTGTGACATCTACGTCCGGTTCACAAACGATTCGCGTGAATCAACAGATAAGCGGTGGCCAATGGAATTTGCTCGGAACCTTCAACTTTAACACTGGAACCGCAGGTCGGGTGCAAATCAAAGATAACTACACCACAGGGTCGGTGGTGATTGCGGATGCGGTGAAATTTGTTTTTGTTCCATAATTTCTCCGGATAACGGCGTTATCTCTGAAAAACCCACGACCGCGAGGCAACTCGCGGTCTTTTTATTTGGAAGTGAACGAAACTTCCGGCTGTGCTTTGAGACGGGATTTTTTCCATCGACTGACTCGAACAAAAAAGATTCCAAAGAAGATCGCTCCGCAGATATTTACCCCCATGGTGTAGCCCAACTTGTAAGGCAGCCCATTGTTGTTCGCGGCATAAATCGATAAATCCTTGCCCATCGCAAGATTCGGCATAGCGGCCGGCATCATTGCCCCATTTAGAAGGCCTCGACCGAACCCCGCTGGACCATTCACCTGTTCCAAATAGTGATTGGATAAGTCCAACAAAAAACCAATGAGGTACGCGACCACGAGAATAGTAACAATTCGTAGCAGGATTTTTCGGAGGAACTGGCCTGGCGTTTTTCGGGGCTCAGACATTTTCGGCAATAGAATTTGTTTTCGAAGTGATGGTCGTATTCGTCACAGATGAGAACTTGTTTCTTCCGTTGGCGTTCCTGCTTGAAAGTCCCCACAACCATTTAAACCAACGAATCGTGTCGCGAAGGGGGCGGATTTTGCTTTGTTCGCTTTTATAAATCACTTCAATGGGGACGAAGTGCACGTTGTTTCCAGCTGCCAAAAAAGCGAGGAGCACTTCGGATTCAATTTCGAAATGGCTCGTCCGCAGCTCCAGAGTGGACCAAATCCTCAAATCAATGAGCCGAAAACCGCATTGCGTGTCGACCAGCTCACAGCCTGCAACGCGGGACAGTCTTTTGCTCATCCAACGATTTACGAACCTTCGCAGCCCTGGAATCTTGTGTGCTTCGGCCATTCGATTTCCAATGACCAAAGGCGCGGCACCTTGTTCCAGGGCGGCAAGAAATTTTGGAATATCAGCCGGCGAGTGTTGACCATCACCATCCATTGTCAGCGCAAAGTCGAAGCCTGATTTGAGCGCGTGCGCCCATCCTTTGTTAAGAGCCGCGCCCTTGCCCTGGGGCACTTCATTTCGGAGGACTTCCGCCCCGGCGCTCAGCGCATTCTGGGTGGTTTTATCGGTCGAACCATCATCGATGACGATGACGTGTGCGACATGCCGCTTGATCTCACGCACTAGCGTTGTGATGGCAATAGCTTCGTTGTGACAAGGTACAACAACGGCCAATTTGCAGGGCGGAAACACGAGAAAACGTTAGAACAAGACGAGGATTCCTCCAATCAGTTTATGCCGATAAATTTTTCAGAAATTCCCCGAAGCGAATTGATTTGCGATTTTGTTATTTACTGGCTTTAAATTTAATGGTGACCGATTCGTTTTTTCCTGACGTCGCGCTCCTGCAGTCACGAGGGGCGGAGCAGCAACATCTTCATCAGCGGGCAAGGTTGGCCTCGGAAAGCGAGTTCGGAAAATCAGTCTTCCTGCGAGGGGTGGTTGAGGTCTCCAATTTTTGCCGGGAAAACTGCCGTTATTGCGGGATGCGCAGGGATAATAAAGACCTGGCTCGCTTCCGCGCACGTTATGAACAGTTGGCTGAAATGCTGATTCAACATCGTCCTCCCAGCATCACTGACTTAAATATTCAAACGGGCGAAGACCCGATCGCGGTGCGGGAGGTTGTTTTGCCTCTGATCAAGACGTTGCGACGTGAAACATCGCTTGGAATCAGCGTCTGTCTTGGGACGTTAACGCAGTCGCTTTATAAGGAACTGCAGGAAGCCGGCGCCTCGATTTATATCATAAAATTTGAAATTGCGGATCCGACCTTTTATGCGGCGATGCAGTCTCCGGGTAGTTTTATCGAACGCATTCAGCACATTCGCGATCTGGCAGCATCAGGTTGGCATGTAAGCTCTGGATTCATTGCAGGGTTGCCTAACGAGACGAGTGAGCAACTGCTCGCGAACTTTCGACTCGCACAATCCCTCCCGTTGGCGGGATGCAGTGTCAGCCCATTTATTCCCGGGGATGAAACGCCTTTGAAGGCCGCCGGGGCTGCTGATATCGAGTTGACGTTAAACTGCATGGCTGCACTGCGTTTGATGCGGCCCGATTGGGTGATCCCAGCGGTGAGTGCTCTGAATATCGCGGAGCCGAAAGAAGGATACCGACGAGGCCTTCGCACAGGAGCGAATCTTGTCACCATTAATTTAACCCCAAGCGGTATGCGTGGTGATTATCTCCTCTACAAACGTGATCGTTTCATCATGACCGAGGAGAGAATTCTGTCCGCAATCGAGGCGGAAAAATTGAGCCCCTCGTTACAGGGGCTCTCTGAATTTTATCGCGAACGAAAAGCCAAGGTGGTTTCTGCAGTCGCTGCCTGATCGCCACGTCCCAAACTTTTCTTGATAGTCTGTGCAAACAAGCCGTTCTTGCTTGAGGCCATTTCCTGTCTGATGTTTTCCAAACGATGAAGGGATTCATCCGCACGTTGTAACTTACGTTTCCACCGTTCGGCTTTGGCCCGCGTCGTTTTCATGGGGATCGACTCCGCCGCCGCAATAAGCCTTTTAAATTTTTCCTTTTCGAACAGCAGGCGTTGTATCCCATAGGCAATCGGATCCAATTGCACTGATTGAAACTTTTGTGATTCAATTTCAACCCGGAGTTTTTCGAATTCTTTTCGCGTCATATTCCCTTTCTCTACAAACGTTAGATTTCCACGACCAAGTCATAGCTTCCCTTTTTCGAAAGCGCTGAACTGCCTTTGAGGAGAACCGAGAATAAGATTAACTGCTTAACAGACGTCTGTCTTGTCCGTACTTGTTGGTATGAGGGCCTTACGTACTACCCGCAGTAATTAGCGGACATAATCGGATACAGTCGGGCGTGCTTTTTCAGGACCGTATTTTCTCTCGTCTGAATGACTTGTTTTTGCCAGGTCGAGGAGCTGCTTTAAGACTTCCTGATTTTCACTCGCGACATTCCTGGTTTCAGCAATGTCTTTTTTCAGATTATAAAGTTCCACCGGACCCGTGGGGACGGCTTTGATGGCCTTCCAATCTCCTTTTCGAATAGCGAAGGTGAGATTTTTGCCGTGAGCCATTTCCCAATAGAGCAAAGAATGTTCGTTGGGCTTTTTGCCAAGGATTGTTGGATAGAGAGAAATACCATCGATGCTTTTCGGCGGTTGCGCGTCGGCAATTTCCGCCGCGGTGGGCAGGAAATCCCAAAAGGCGCAAAGCTGATCGGATGTTGATCCTGGCTTAATTTTCCCAGGCCAGCGCGCGATCAAAGGCACGCGAATTCCGCCTTCGTAAAATTCACCTTTATAACCACGCAGCGATCCTGCTCCATGGAAAAAGTCGGCAATGCGCTGCCACTGATTGCCCTGGGGTCCGTTGTCGCCACTGAAAAAAACGATGGTGTTATCGTCAATTTTTAATTCCTTCAAGAGCGCCATGACATCTCCCACGCTCCGATCCAGTCGATCAACCATTCCCGCGAACGCAGCATAGGGCTCATCCGAACCGAGGTAACCTTTTCTCGGATCCGGAAGCGGTGTTTCCTGCCATTTGCCGCGATATTTTCGCATCGAATCCTCCGGAACTATGAGTTCCACATGAGGCAAGGTGTAGGGCAGGTACGCAAAAAAGGTCTTGTCCTTGTTATCTCGGATGAAATTGAGCGCTTGCTTGTGAATTTCGTCGTGGGAGTAGCGCGCTTGTTTGTGACCTTCGTTTTCCGGAAGAAGGAATTTTGCATCATCGTTCCAAAGCCAATAGGGATAATAGAAATGGGCATGGACCTGGTGAAGGTAGCCGAACCAGTGATCGAACCCTTGCTTGCGCGGTGCTCCCGTCGAGTTCTCAATTCCAAGTCCCCATTTTCCAAAACCGGCCGTCACGTAACCGGCTTTTTTTAAAACCTCCGCCACGGTTACATCTTCATCATAAAGAGCGCGATCGCCGCCGTTGTTCCGGATAGGAGTGTGTCCGGTGTGTAAGCCGGTAATTAATGTTGAACGCGACGGCGCGCAGACATGCGACCCGGAGTAACAGTGTGTAAACCGAATTCCTTCTGCCGCGATTTTGTCGATGTTCGGTGTCTGATATTTTTTCTGCCCGTAGCAACTGAGTTCACCGTAGCCGAGATCATCGGCGAGAATAAAAATGATGTTTGGCTTACGGGTTTCAGCGCTGGAAGCGTTGAAACGAAAACCACAGAGCAAACAAACAATTAGAATGAATCGAACCAATCGTTGCATCAGCGATTTGGACGCTGGGGCAGGATTTTTGGTTTCGGCTATTCGTAGACTACCGGTTCAGTGTTCTCGCGACGCAGTTGAGTTTCACGGAAGCGACGGAGGTGATGAGTGCGAAGGCTTTCCTCAAATAGATCGCGATTGATCGACTGGGCCGCGGTAGCTCCCTGGCCGGCAGCAATGATCATCTGGCAGTTTGCCGGAGTGACACAGCCGGCTGCGTAAAAACCTTCGATGCTGGTGCGCATGCAATTATCCACGACAATCTGGCCCTCCTGGTCCAGTTTCGCTCCGAGCATCTTGCCGATGGCATTATGAAAAATGTCGCCGCGCGTCGTGAAAATTGCTTCCACCGCAACTTTTTGGCCGGTTTCGAGTTCTAAAGCGCGCACGACGCCGAGTTCGTGTTCGACCGTTGTGATTTTTTCGGTAAAGACTGGAATTTCGTAGTCTCGAATCCAGCTTTCATGTTGTTCGTCCCAGCTGGGTTGTTGTCCGTTGGTAACGATGGTGACGCAGCCGGAGTAGAACAGCATTCCCAGGGCATATTCGACCGCTTCGTTATATCGTCCGATTACCGCGATCGACTTTCCTTCCACTCGAACTCCATCACAGTCTTTACAGAAAAACATGCTGTGTCCCAGGCACTCATCCACGCATGGAATTTGCGGTGGCAAATGAAACAGGCCTGTGGCTAAAAGCAAACGCCGCGACCGGTATTCTCCATTTTTTCCGCTCAAAACGAAGACCTCGTTCTCTCGTCGAGCCTCCGAGATGTAATCAGTGACGAATTTGGCTCCATACTGTTTGGCCTGCAGGCGTCCGCGAGTGAGTAATTCCTCTCCTGAAATACCTTTGGGAAAACCGAGGTAATTTTCGACGTCCGGCTCCCATCGAGCCAGAGATTGCTTCGCGTCTATAGTCAGCACATCCCGGCGAGCTCTTCCCAGATAAATGCTGGCGGAAAGTCCAGCGAGACCTCCGCCAATAATGATTACTTCTCGAACTAAATTCTCTGAACTCATAACGCATGGACCATGCAGAATGAAACCGCCGGAACGCCCCTACTTGAAATTGGCGTTCTGACGGTAAATGCAACCGGGCGCCGCTTTTTCCGGGATTTCAACCCCTTGCTAAAAACGGCGCCCGGCCATCACCTTTTCCCTGTTTCCCCGATTATTTTCCTTTGCGTTTGGCGGATGGGGTTTCTTCTTCCTCTTCCTCCTCCGCAGCTTCGACATTGATAGTATTCTCCGCGATATCGGTCAGGGTTTCGTCGGCTTCTTTTTCTTCGTCCAACGTCTGTCCAAGCAGGTCAAGATCATCTTCGCGACCGAGCAGTTTGGCGAAGGTGCAAACCGTCCCGTAAACCGCGATTTCATAGTGTTCGACGCGTTGGCAAGCCGCAATGATGGCGGCATCCTTGAGGCCTTCGGGCATATCTTCAGAAATTGTTTCCTGGCACTCCTTCACGAGTCCTTCCATCGCAGCGCATTTCTTGCCTTTGGGGCTTTCGTCCAGGCTTTCGAAAATTTGGTCGAGGCGTTCCACGTGTTCCTTGGTTTGATCCAAATGATCTTCGATAGCGGAACGCAACTCATCGCTGGAACATTCTTCGATAACCTTTGGCAACGCTTTGACCAATTGGGTTTCCGCGCTGTAAAGGTCCTGCAATTCTTCGGTGTAGAGGTCCTGGAGTGTATTGATTTTCATATGGCTTTTCTGGTTTGTAGTTGAGTAGTAATGAAAACGACGCGCTGAATATCCTTTTCGGGTATCTTTTCCTCAATCAGCCGTCGGCCTTTTTATTCTCTAAAGGTGAGCAGAGAAGGGGCCTGAAAAAAACCACGTGAAACCGGTCAGTTTGACGCCTATTCTGTTCTCCGAGAAATGCCGATTTTTTATCAATGCCAGCGTTGCACGGCCTGCTGTCGATGGCCCGGTCAGGTTCGACTGACTTCGGAAGAAATCACCCGCCTGGCCACGTTTAAGCAATTGAGCGAGTTCGATTTTATTCAGGAATTCACGCGTCTGACCAAAGACCGACAAGGGCTCGCGCTAAAAGATAAAGAAAACGGAGAGTGCATTTTTCTCGAAGGCGAAAATTGTGCCATTCAACCGGTGAAACCACAGCAATGCAGGGATTTCCCGAATCTCTGGAACTTCCCCGGTTTTGAGAAAATTTGTCATGCCATTCCGAAAGACCTTTCCCCGGAAGATTACCGCCAAGCCGTTTTGAAAGCGACAGGCCGATCGCCTTAGATGGAAAGATTTTTCTGTTTGATTGCCGCCTGCTGGGCCACGCGCATGTAATGGAAAAGATACTGTTGGGCGTATCCTGCATAGGGGCCGAAGTGCGTTTCGGAAAATGTTCTTAACCGTTGGATTTTCGCTTTGCGCTTGGGGAAATAAAGCTGCTGCAACGCTTTCATTATCCAGACGTCCACGGGGAAAGCTTCCTGAAAGCCGAATCCGAACAAGAGAACGCAATCTGCGATTTTCCGTCCGACACCGGGCAGTTTTTCCAATTCCTCTCGCGCCTGAATGAGCGGCATGGCCGAGATGGCATTTAGATCCACGTCACCTTTCGAAATCATCCGCGCTGCCGCACGCAAATAAGGCGCGCGAAAGCCCATTTTGCACGCACGCAAGTCTGCTTCGCTGGCTTCGGCCAATTGTTCGAAACTCGGAAATGCATACGCTGGTTGTCGGCTTGTCGGCGCCGGAATGGGTTGTCCAAATTTTTCGCAAAGAATGCTGACGATCTGTCGGATCTGCACAATTTGTTTGGTGGAAGAAAGAATAAATGAAGCCAGGCATTCCCATGGTTCCTGCTTCAACAACCTCAGTCCGTGGCAGCCAGCGATCGAGCGTTGCATCGGCTGGTCTTTCGGAAAGGTGGCAATGACTTCGGCAAGATCGACCTCCAGTTGGAGATAATTCTTCAGCCAGTCCCAGTGCGGCACGGGCTCGACCATTTCTGCGACAATGGCGCCGGTGATATTCTGCAGGCGAACCCATCTTCGTTCCACCACGCCCTCCCACCAGCCGTCCCGTTTTTCCCAACGAAAAGCCTGTCCCGACGAAAGGGTTGCGTCGAGATCATAGTCCGTTACCGGGAAGACCGCATGGAAACGCATCGATTGATTTAGAGCATGATCCGGGGATTTAGGCAAACAGGCATCTTTCTATCGTTTCGTTTATTGCAGGCTTGATGGAAAGTTTTGAGCTGCCAACGTCACTCGAAACTCGTTAGATCACCCCGATATGAATTTGTTCGGTCTTGTCACTTTGCCTCTTGGTTTTGTGATGTTCTTTTTAGGAGGACGGCTCGCGAAGAGAACATTTTCCAGGAAAGCGACTATTTTATTTACGGTGTTTCTTGTTGTGCTCTCTGCCCCAGCTTTTATTTATGCAGCTTACTACCTGAAAATTCTTGGCGAACCGATTTGGTTGTATCGTCTTCGAACCATTACAGGCAGTGAATGGCTTGCTTCGCTTTCTGGATTTCTAGCGGGTTGGGTGCAGATCCGCCGCATGCCGCACCTGCAGGTGAGTCGGCTCGGGCAGTTCTGTTTAATTCCTGGCTTGCTCGCGCTGGGGCTGATGATTCCGCACCTGAAGCCGCTTCTGCGCCGGCTTCCGTTAGAAGGTGTTCCTGAACAATGGCGTGGAGAAGTTTGCATTCAATCAACGTCTTCAACATGTGGTCCCGCATCGGCCGCGACCATTTTGCGTAAATTGGGAATAATGACAACGGAGCGGGAGTTGGCGGCCGAGTCATTTACATCCGCATCAGGAACAGAAAATTGGTACCTTGCGCGAGCTCTAAGGAGACGCGGTGTAAGAACGCTCTTTACGTATGACTCTCCAGAGAAGACGCGGTTGCCAGCGATTGCCGGAGTGCGCCTTAAAAAAATGGAAAATTCAGGTCATTTTGTCGCAATCCTGGATCGAACGACTAATCAGTTGGTTGTGGCGGACCCAATGAAATGGATGTCAACGAACTCTATTGAGGAGCTGCGGGAAGATTACGAGTTCACCGGCTTTTTCCTCGTGGTTGAGAAAGGCCGGCAATGATCAATGGTGAACTTTTTCTATCATCCTAAAAAATTCTTTTCCTTCGCCTGAACTTTCCTGTTTGAATCCGGCCACATGAGAATTTTGGTCATTGGCTCCGGCGGACGAGAACACGCGCTTGTCTGGAAACTCGCGCAATCTCCCCACATCACTCGCATGTGGTGTGCGCCGGGAAATGCCGGTATCGCCGAAGAACGCCTCGCAAAGAATACCGCGCCCGTCGAATGCGTGAACATCGGTGCGGAAGACCTTCAAAAACTGCTCGCCTTTGCGCAGGAAAACAAAATCGAACTGACGGTCGTGGGCCCGGACAATCCGCTCGCGCTCGGCATCGTTGATCTGTTTCAAAAGAACGGTTTGCGTATCTGGGGGCCAAATCAAAAGGCGGCGCAATTCGAGTCTTCGAAGGTTTTTTCCCAGAATTTCATGGAAAAATGGGGAATCCCCACTGCTCGCGCTGGAACGTTTTCGGACGTCACCGAAGCTAAACGTTTTGCGCACTCGCTGGATGGAAAATGCGCCGTCAAAGCAGACGGCCTTGCTCTCGGCAAAGGGGTTTTGATCTGCACGAACGTTCCTGAAGCAAATAAGGCAATCGACGAAATTCTCGTCAGCAAAGCATTTGGTGTTGCGGGCGCAAAAATTGTCATCCAGGAATTTCTTGAAGGAGTCGAGATCTCGTTGCACGCGATTTGCGATGGGAAAACGGCTAAGCTGTTTCCAACCTCGCAGGATCACAAGCGGGCGATGGATAATGATGAAGGACTGAATACGGGCGGTATGGGAACCTATTCGCCCACTCCGTTTCTCAACGAAACGGAGCTCGCCGAGGCGGGGCGTAAAATTCTTTTTCCGTGGCTGAAAGGTTGTGCAGAGGAAGGAATTGATTTTCGCGGAATACTTTATCCCGGAATCATGCTGACGAAAAACGGGCCGAAAGTGCTCGAGTTTAACGCTCGTTTCGGAGATCCGGAGACGCAGATTTATCTGACGCGTTTACAAAACGATTTGCTCGAGGTGCTGGACGCCAGCGTGAACGGCACCCTGGACAAAATCGACATGAAATGGAGTTCCAATGCCTCCGTTTGCGTCGTGATCGCCTCGGGCGGTTATCCCGGGAACTACGCGAAAGGCAAACCGATCACAGGGCTGGAGGTGGCTGCCGCCCTGCCGAACACAAAAGTTTTCCACGCTGGCACCGCTCGCAAAGATAACCAGATTGTGACCAGTGGCGGTCGGGTGCTGGGAGTGACCGCGTGGGGAGCAGATTTGCGGAAGGCATGCAACAATGCTTACGTCGCCGTGCAGAAGATTCAGTTCGACGGCGCTCAGTTTCGACGTGATATTGCCGCCAAAGCGTTCGCTAAATAACTTTTCTATAAACAGGACCAATCCATGAATGGTTTTAAATTGTTGCGGGCGATTGTCATTGCCACCGTTATGTCGGTCAGTGGGTTGCAGGCTGCTTCCACTAACGATCTTCCGAAGCTGGACGAACTTTTAAAACTGCTGCGCGAACACGGTGCGCTTTCACAAGCCGAACTGGATCGCGCGGCGACACAAGGGGTACTGAACTCCCTGCATGGACAAGTCTTGTTGGTGACAAATTCCGGCCAGACAAATGTCACCGCGAACGTGGCGCCTCTGACTCGTTCCACAAATTACGACAATGGCTTTGCTTACTTTCGGGTTGGGGCAGTGAAGGGCGATCTCAAGGGACAGATTTCGAAGGGTTACAATGAAATGGCTAAAGCAGGGAAGATCAAAGGAGTGGTCCTTGACCTGCGTTATGCGGACGGAACGGATTACGCGGTCGCAGGTGCTGTGGCTGATTTATTTTTAAGCGAGGAGCAGCCCTTGCTGAGCTGGGGAAATGAGACTGTAAAAGCCACCCAGAAAACCAACGCCATTGATTTGCCCGTCGCCGTTTTGGTGAACGGCAAGACCGGCGGTGCCGCGGAAGCGCTGGCCGCTGTCTTGCGCGAAACGCATATCGCTTTGCTGCTGGGTTCCCAGACCGATGGCAGTGCCAGCATCTTCAACGAATTTGATCTCCCGAACGGTCAGCGCGTTCGTGTGGCGGTGTCGCAGGTAAAAGTCGGCAAGGATAAAGTTGCGGCACCGGAAGGCCTGAAGCCGGACATTGAAGTGACCGTGAAGCCCGAAGAGGAAACGGCTTATTTCGAAGACCCTTACAAAAGCCTTACGAAAGCAACCGAGGCTGGAACCTCGACGAATTCCTTGAGCGCGGTAACTAAAACAAACAACCCTCGTCTGAATGAAGCGGAATTGGTTCGCCAGCATCGCGAAGGCTTCAATCCTCGTGAGCAGGTGGCCGATCAGCCTTTGAAGGATTTGGATAACATCAAGACGATCAATGATCCTGCCTTGATGCGGGCCTTGGACCTTTTGAAGGGATTGGCGGTCGTGCAACAGACACGGCATTAAGCCCGCTTGTTTCTCCGGTTCTTTGCACGGAAATGTCAGGCTGAATTCCGGCTGTCGCCTCGCAAATCCCCGAGTGATTTCCCTCTGTTTTGGATTATTTGCAAAAACTGCGGGCCATCGTAAGGTGGGAACATGGCAGAGCAAAAGAAGAAGACCACGCCTCGGCCGACCCCCAACGCCTCCCACGGTGAGGAATCCGAGTCGAATCCACCTTTAGGCGACCTTCTGTCGCGCGAACAACTGGATTCTTTATCGACCCTGCAGCTGCTGGACCTCGTCGCCACCAAGTTGCCCCCTCGCCATTCCGCCATTATGGACCTGGTGTATCTCCGGGACCGGATCGTGGAACTGGAGGAAATGACGGATCAGGCACGCGAAGCCATCGAAAAGTTGGAAGCCATTATAGAAAAATTGCGGTCGCCTGCCTTTCGCGTAGGAACTTTCCTGGCACCTATTGAGCCAGATAAGGCACTGGTTTGTGTTGCCGGATCGGATTACGTCTGCCGCATCGATCCGCAAATTCCTTTGTCGAGTCTCCAACTCGGCCAGCGCGTTCTTTGCAATGAAGCGTTTGCGGTGGTGCAGGGACTGGGTTTCGAACGAAATGGGCCGATCGTTCGCATTGATGAATTACTTTCTGATGGCCGTCTGCGCATTGGGCAGGAGTCTGGTCTCACTCCATTGGTGCTGGTTCGCTCGGCCCTCTTGCAAAAGGAAAAGCTAAAACCCGGCATGGAAATCCGCGTGGATACGAATCAACGCGTCGCGCTGGAAGTTTTGGGCGTGGGCAAACGGATTGAACGGTCCCTCGAAACGGTCAGCGAAACTCCGTGGTCGGCCATTGGTGGTCAGGACGAAGCGGTGCAGGCAATTCGCGATACGATTGAAATGCCGTATTTGCATAAGGACCTTTTCAAGAAATTCCAACACACGGTTCCCAAGGGCTTTTTGCTTTATGGCCCTCCCGGTTGCGGTAAGACCCTTCTCGGGAAAGCCACCGCTTACAATCTGCGCCAGCAGTTGAAGGAACAAACGGGCGTCGATCATCCGGAATTCTTCCTGCATGTGAAAGGTCCCGAAATCCTCAACATGTGGGTGGGCGAATCGGAACGGCAGGTGCGTGATTTGTTTTCGCAATGCCGTGAACGTGCCAACGACGGTGCTTTGGCTTTTCTCTTTATCGATGAAGCGGAGTCGATTCTCGGCACGCGTCGCTCCGGTCGTTACAGCAGCATCCTGAGCACATTGGTGCCGATGTTCTGCACGGAAATGGACGGACTGGATCCATTGCAAAATGTGGTGGTGATTTTGGCATCGAATCGCGCGGACCTGATTGATCCGGCGATTTTGCGTCCCGGCCGTATCGATCGGAAAATAAAGGTAAATCGTCCCACGCTCGAAGGTGCGGAAAAGATTTACGAAATTTACCTCAACGAAACGTTGCCCCTGGCTGAGCCGCGCCAGGATTTGGCGAAAGCCGTGGCCGGCGCACACTTCGCGCATAGTGAAGAAAATCGATTTTTGGAAATCGTCTTCCGCAGCGGTAAAAAAGATTTCCTGTATCGCGGCGACATGGCCAGCGGCGCGATCATTGCCGCCATCGTGGAACGAGCCAAAGACATTGCCATCAAACGGGCGATCTCAACGAAAGAGGACACAACACTTACTCGTGAAGATTTGTTTGAAGCGTTGCGACGTGAGTATAACGAAAACGATTTGTTCCCGCCGACGGATATCACGGAAGATTGGTTGAAGCTGACGGATTTCGATCCCGAGAACGTAATCAAGCTCGGACCTATTCGTCCAAAACGAGAGATCATGGGTCATGGGATTGTTTGAGGTTAGGTTCAGGCTGTGTCCGATAAGAAACGACACAGACGCTTGTTTGGAATAACTAAGCCGGAACGATTCAGTTGAGACACGAATTTCACGAATTTTCACGAATTAA